>CAIXLU010000403.1 GCA_903920315.1 uncultured Oscillochloris sp. | reverse complement strand
TAGGAACGACTACGAAGGGAGAAGAACAATGAGTCAGATGACTGGGGCGAGTTCACTTGTCGCATCGTTAGAAGCAGCTGGCGTAGATGTCATGTTCGGAATCCCAGGCGGTGCGACTGGTACGGGGGGTACGACTGACACGGGGGGTACGACTGGCACGGGTGGCGCGACTGATACGGGTGGCTTGATAGTCTCCAAAGGATCTTTAATGTAGCCGGTGCCATTACAAGGAAAACACTTACCCCCGTCTCTATGGATGAATATAGGTAGGTGTCCCGTCCCTTCACATTTCGGGCATCTACGTTTCAAAATACTCTCCTTTTCCTTGTTTATTTCATCTGATAATATAAGATGAAAATCTATGGAAAAATCTCTTAATTCACCTGTATTAATATGCTTAAAAAGATCTTTTACACAACTCATTGGATCTTGGTTAATTTCTTTTCCAGAATATCGTAATACTTCATAGCTCTGGTATCGGAGATCTCTATCTCGTATTTTATCTTCTGTAAATTTTTCATTTGTTGAATGCCATTCATAACCGTCAAACTCAATAATACACCGAAGCTTTTCATCGAACGGATTCCAAATAAAGAGGTCGCACCGAATAAGTTTCTTATCTATTCCAATGTTTGGAATATAAACTTGCGGTGTAATATAGTAAGGTGTAACCGACTTTGCAGTAAATCTAAACCCATTAACAGATAGTTCTTGATAATCCTCTGTAGAAATATCACCTTCCTTATGTAGGTTGAAAATGTGATCGTCGATATTTTTGAGATAATCCGACTCTTCTTCTGGCTCTTCCCAAGGTTCTTCAGGATTCCATTCACAACAGCGCTTTTCTTGAAGATAGGCACTTTCTATTTGCTCATAAAGTTCAATAAGCCTTTTCTCTCTTTCTATCAAACTATCAACATCCCGAGTTGGTGAAATAAGCATTAAGCAATCTGGTTGAGATACGAGAAACCCCATTAGCAAAGCTCCCAAGAAGATTTTTTCTATAGGACTTTCTGCGTAAAGATGTGTAGTTTTTGTGTAGTTAATATACTTTTTAAGAGTGTTATCCCAATCAATTGAATCGAAACATTCTAATTTACGCATTTTCAAATCTGCCACTATATTAGCAAGTAAAATCGTTGTATTCTTTTCAATTTCAAGGTCTTCAATTTTATAATCCTGCATGTAAATCATCTTCCTTCAATATGCTTAGATGCTCTCATGGAATATAACACAGTTTACGAAACATGTCCATATTGGTGTAAATGTTCTGCATTATAAATTTTAAATTGGTATGAATTTTATGATTGTAAAACAACGCTTTAAAGCGAAGCGTCCCGATGTGCATGATCATCGCCGGGACGCTTCGCTTCGCTCTGCGCGACAAATTACTCGCGATGGGACACCTAAAAGATCCACTTCCCTTGCAGATTGTATCAATCTGCAATCCACAATCTACAATCTGCAATCTCAAATATCCGGTGGCGGCTCAGGTACGCCCATCATATCGCCATACCAGCGCTCCAGCCATTCCAGGGCTTCGTAGAGTCTGCCGCTGGGCATACGTCGGTATGACGAGATGCCGAAGTTGCGGTAGAGTCCGCTGAAGACGCCGAAGTACTCGTTGCGGCGGGTGCGTTCGGCCAGGGCGTGGGCCACCCGCCGCGCCGTCTGGGCCAGCTTCGCCGCCGAGGGATCGTCAAGGGTATCTGTCCTCCGCGCCCAGGGATCGGCACCCTGATCGTCCTCGTGATCCTCGGTTCCTACACCGTCAAGCTGACGCTCGATCATCATTTGGTGGCGGGCCAGGGTGGCCATCGCCATCGTCCCTACATACGCCTGCTCGGCCTGACTCTGCTGGTGGCGTCCTGGTAGCAGCACATCGCCGCTATCGAAGCCCTGGGGCCGCGCTGTCTGCCAGAGCGTTGAGGCGGACTCGCGCTGGAACAATTCCAGCCGCGCACGGTTCGTCGGGTCGCTCACCTGCCCGGCGTCCAGGGTGATCAGCCAGAGCGGTAGCAACTCCACGCGCAGGCAGAGCATCTGTACGTCGCCGGTGTCGGTCTCGACAGGCATGCGCCGAGCGCCGGATGCCAGCACGGCGTGGGCGCGCAGACGGCGCTCCTCTTTGGTCGTATTCAGGCCCAGAGCCGTGCAGAGTTCGGCGATGGGTACGTAGGTACGGTTTGGGTCTGGCCCGAGCCAACTTAGAATATCTTGCGCGTAAAACCAGTTCATAGTGGTACCTTGTCTGTAGGGGCGAAATGGCTATGTACGGTCACAGAAAGACACAGAAGAACACAGAAAATATTTCTGTGTTCTTCTGTGTCTTTCTGTGGCGGAACCTCGTTGTCGCACTATAGCAGTCCTATCTCCGTTATGAAGGGGAGTCAAGGCTTTAGCCGGCTAAAGCCTTGACTCCCCTTCACGGCTTCAAGAGGATTGCTATAACACCTAGTCAGGGAGATCCGTCTTCTTCGCTGGCGCGGCGGGGAGGCAGGAGTCGTTCTTGGCAAGGAGCCGCCGGGTGATCCGTATGGTATCTGCGGCCATTAGTTTATCGTCGGTGGTCGGCAACAATACGGCAACGAAGCCGAGGCGTTTGATGGCGTGGATCAGGTTGGCGGGCCACCTGCCGATGTGCTGCCAGTTGACGGCGGCGATAGTGGAGAGTAACGGGCGCACGTTACTGATCGCTGTGGTGCCAGCGGGGGGGTTGAGGACTGCGTCAAGCTGGCGGCGCATCTCCTCGGCACGGGTGAGAACCTGAATCGGCCCGACGCCGCGCAGGGCCGCCTGACACCCGAGGCGGTAGCCGTCGGCCATACGGGCGTCGGTCAGCCAGACCTGTTCAATATCGGTGGGTTCGTTCAGTTGATCGGCTCCGCTAAGGATCTTACACTCGCACATCGTACAAAGCCCGTTGCCATCGCAGAAGAAACCGATATGAGATGTGTTGCGGCGGGCGACAGCGAGCAACCGCTCGCCGAGTTGCGCCTCGACGGATTCGTCGTTTATTTCGATTTTTGCCGTAACCATAGTCCGCCTCCTGTGCGGTAGAGAGTAAGGATCGCCAGGATTGATATGTACACTAAAATTGTAACATAGGATTTCGCGCATCATCATCGTGTTTGCTGACAGAGCTAGGGATGATCGTGCAGCAGGGGAATCCTGTAGTTTCTCTGCTACAATGGATAGACATAGATGTGAGCGTAATAGCGTACGACTGGAGCCGTGCTATGGATCGCACGAACCTCGTTGAGGAACTGCGGCGGATCGTCGGGCCGCGCGGTGTTGTTGATGACCCGCACGCCCTGATGACCTATGACGCCGATGGCTGTGTGATGGATACGGGCATTCCGCAGGTGGTGGTGTTGCCTACCAGCACCGCTCAGGTGAGCGGGGTGGTGCGTCTGGCTGCACGCTACGGGTTGCCGGTGGTGCCACGCGGAGCCGGTACGGGATTGACCGGTGGGGCCACGGCGATGTTTGGCGGGATTGTGATCAGCACCGCACGCATGGATAAGGTGCTGGAGGTGGATACGCGCAACGGGCGGGTGCTTTGCCAGCCGGGTGTGATCAACTTTGACCTCTCGCAGCAACTCAAGCCCTACGGCTACCAGTTTGCCCCCGATCCGTCCTCACAAAAGGCGTGTACGGTGGGCGGTAATATCGCCAATAACAGCGGTGGCCCGCACTGCCTGAAGTATGGCATCACCGCTAGCCACGTCTATGGCGTGGAACTGGTGCTGGGCGATGGCACGGTATTGTGGAGCGGTGACGGCAGCCCGGCGGGGCCTGGTTATGATCTTACCGGGGTGATTGTCGGTAGCGAGGGTACGATAGGCTTGGTTACGGCTGTCTGGCTGAAGATTACCCGTCTGCCCGAGGCCGTGCGGGTGGTGCTGGCCCTTTTTCCTGATATTGCCGGGGCGTCCACTGCGGTCTCTCAGGTGATTGCCAGCGGTCTGCTGCCCTCCGCCCTGGAGATGATGGATCGTCTGGTGATCAAGGCGGTGAACGACATGTACAAGCTCGGCCTGCCCGACTCCGCCGGGGCCGCCTTGCTAATCGAGGTGGACGGCGTTGAGGACGGGCTTGATGATCTGCTAAATGATGTGACGGCGATGTGCTGGCGCAACGGGGCGATTGACGTGCGCCCGGCCCGCACCCTCGCCGAGCAGAATCAGGTCTGGGCCGCACGCAAAAACGCCTTCGGCGCGATGGGTCGCTTGTCGCCTACCTATTATTTGGTGGATACGGTTGTTCCGCGCACGCGTCTGCCCTACACGATGGAGCAGGTTGGGCGGATTTCGCGTGAGTACGATCTGCCAATCGCTAATGTCTTTCACGCCGGCGATGGCAATCTGCACCCGATTATCCTCTTCGACCGCCGCGCCAAGGGCCAGAACCAGCGCGCCCTGGAGGCGGCCACCAGTGTAATGCACGTCAGCATCGAGCAGGGCGGGGTGATCAGTGGCGAACATGGAATTGGCGTCGAGAAGCAGGAGTACATGACCCTGCTCTTCTCCACCGATGATCTGGCGGCGATGGCTGGCCTGCACCAGAGCTTCGACCCGCAGGACGTATTTAATCCCGGCAAGATCTTTCCCAAGGGCCGGGGTTGCGGTGAATTGGCCGCGCTGCGTAAGGCGGGCGTGGCGTGGGCAACGCTCAAGTAAGGGGCGCAGCAGTCGCGCCCTGCGCGTCATACCACGCGACTGCTGCGCCCCTTTAGGATATGACATGAACCCTCTTTCCTCCCAGATCGCCTCCATTGTCGGCACGTCGTACCTGATTGACGATCTGGCGGACTACCCGGCCTATGCTGTCCAGGGCCGCATTCCGATCCTGGTGGTCGCCCCAGGCAGCGTCGAGGAACTGGCCCATGTGGTGGCGGCTGCCCACGCCGCCGGTATGGCGGTGATCCCGCGTGGCGGCGGCACCATGCAGGCGTGGGGCCGTCCGCCCGCCGGTGATTTTATGATCGTACAGACCACGCGCCTCAGTCGTGTGCGTATCTACGAGCCGGACGACCTGACGATTTCGGTTGAGGCGGGCATGACGATGCAGGATCTCGATGCGCTGTTGGCCGTTCATGGCCAGATGCTGCCGCTTGATGTACCACTGCCTGCCCGCTCAACGATTGGCGGCGTTTTGTCCACGGCAATGGACGGCCCGCGCCGTTTAGGTTACGGCACATCCCGCGACCTGCTGATTGGCGTGCAGGTGGTTGAGGCCACGGGGCGCAGCAGCAAGGCGGGCGGTATGGTGGTGAAGAATGTCAGCGGCTTCGATATGATGAAGCTTTACACGGGTAGCCTGGGCAGTTTGGCAATCATCGTCTCGGCCAACTTTAAGCTGCTGCCGCGCCCGCGTGCCGCCGCCACTATCGCCTGCACCTTCAACACCCCGGCAGATGCCTTCGCCCTCGTCGCTGCCATTCACGCCAGCCAGCTTACGCCGGTAGCGGTGGAATACCTACAGAAGGATGAAGGCGGAAGGATGAAGGATGAAGCATCAATGAGCGCAGTAATATCCCTCATCCCTCATCCCTCATCCTTCATCCTTTGCGTCCGTGCCGAGGGCCTACCCGCTGCTGTAGAACGTCATATCCGCGACGTGGCCGAGATGGCCGAGCGGGCTGGCTCATCCCGTATGTCTGTTCTGCGCGACGAGGATCACATGGCGGTGTGGGCGGCGATTAATGATCTGCCACAGACCTTCAGCGTGGCCGATGACGAACTGCTGCTGCGCCTGGGTTGCCTGCCGTCCGATCTGGAGCGGGCCTTGGCTGACGCTTCGGCGCTGGCATCCCGCCAGGGCATCGCATTGGCGGTGGCTGCCCGTGCCCTGAGCGGTATCGCGTACCTGCGCGTGCGCGGCGGTGACGAAGGGCTGCGGCACCAGTTCCACGCCGATCTGCTGGCCCGCTGGCCACAGTTAGCCATACTCGCCGGCCCACCCGCACTCATGGCTGAGGCTCCGATCTGGGGAGCGAGCGTCCCGAACTTGGCCCTGATGCAGCGGATCAAGCAGGAGTTCGACCCGGATAATCGCCTGAACCCTGGCCGATATGTGGTGTAGTGGATTGCAGATTGCAGATTGCAGATTGCAGATTGAGCATCCGGCTCTGCAATCTACAATCTGCAATCTGCAATTCTACAGGAGTACCTTGTGTCTATCCCGCTGATCCTCTTCCACGCCAAAGATCGGCCTAGCTCCGACATCATCAACACCTGCGTCCACTGCGGACTCTGCCTGCCATCGTGCCCGACCTACCGCGAAACCGGGCTGGAGATGTCGTCGCCACGTGGGCGGATTTATCTGATGAAGGCGGTAGACGATGGCAAGATCGGTTTGGAGAGCGCGGTCTTTCAGGAGCAGATGAGTCAATGCCTGAACTGCCGAGCCTGCGAGGCGGTGTGTCCCTCGGGCGTGCAGTACGGAATCATCATGGAGGCGAGTCGGGCGCAGATTGAGCAGGCTAGAGCCGCCAATGCGACCTTCAGCCCTCAGCCCTCAGCCCTCAGCCCTCAGCCCTCAGCCCTCCCCGCCCGCCCGCTTTTGCAGCGTGTCCTACGCAATGCGATATTTGGGGTGCTGTTCACAGATATGCGCCTTTTTCGGGCCTTCTCATCCAGCATGGCTCTCTACCAGAGAAGCGGTGTGCAGTGGCTGGCTCGCAAGAGCGGGGTGATTAAGCTTTTGGGCATGGCCGACATCGAGTCGCTGCTGCCGCCCTTAAACGGCCCCGCCACCGTGCCCCAGGGCCAGATCTACCCGCCCGAAGGCGACCGCCGCTACAGCGTGGCTCTTCTCACCGGCTGCATTATGAGTACCGCCTTCGGCCATGTTCACGCGGCTACGATCCGCGTGCTTCAGAAGAATGGCTGCGAGGTGCTGCTGCCCCCCGATCAGGGCTGCTGCGGGGCGTTGCACACCCACGGCGGCGACCTCGATGGCGGGCGCGAGTTGGCTCGCCGAAATATCGCCGCCTTTGAGGGGCTCGGCCTTGATGCCATTATTGTCAACGCGGCGGGCTGCGGCAGCACGATGAAGGAATATGACCACCTGCTGCACGACGACCCGGAGTGGCGCGGGCGGGCCGAGGCGTTTGTGCGCAAGGTCAAGGATGTTCACGAGTTCCTGGCCGGGATTGAGCTGAATAGAGCGGGCCTGGGGCGGCTGGATCTGTGCGTCACCTACCAGGAACCTTGCCACTTGGTACACGCTCAGCGTATCAGCGTGCAGCCGCGCACCCTGCTGAATGCCATCCCTGGCCTGGAGTTGCGCGAGATGCCCGAGAGCTCGCTCTGCTGCGGCAGCGCCGGAGTCTACAACATCACGCAGCCCGAGATGGCCATGTCCCTGGCTGTCCGCAAGCTGAACAACGCCCTCTCCACCCGTGCGCAGGTGATCGCCACCGCCAACCCTGGCTGCGCCGTGCAGTTGGTGGGCGAGCTGCGCCGCCGGGGCGAGGATGTGCAGGTGCGCTATATTGTTGAGTTGCTTGATCAGTCGTACTCGGCGGGGAAGGACTGAATCCCTCGAATCTTGTTACCAAACATCTCATCCCATTCTCATCTGTACCTAGAACTGCTATAATGCCCGCTATCGCTCGTGTCTGAATTCACAAGTGCTTGGCCACCTCATCTGGCCCGGTCTAGTCTGGCTATTGCCTATGAGTGATATGACGCTTCACGCAGATGCCTCCGATCTCGACGCGATACGCGACCGTCTGAGGTACGCCCGTGGCAGGCAATTTTGGCGCTCGCTCGATGATCTCGCCGACACGCCGGTGTTTCGTGAGTACCTTGAGCGCGAGTTTCCGCGTGGTGCTGCCGAACTGAGCGACTCACTATCGCGGCGCACCTTCCTCAAGCTGATGGGCGCATCCCTCGCACTGGCCGGTCTCTCTGGCTGTACCACGGCGATCCGCCAGCCGCAGGAGCAGGTCGCGCCCTTTACCCACATTCCGAAAGAGCAGACGCCCGGTATTCCGCTTTACTATGCCAGCGCCCTGGCCCTCGATGGCTTTGGCCTGGGTGTGGCGGTGCGGAATTACGATGGTCGCCCGGTGAAGGTGGAGGGCAACCCGCAGCACCCGGCTAGCCTCGGTGCAACCGATGTCTACGCCCAGGCGGAGATCTTGAGTCTGTACGACCCAGATCGGCCTGAGACGGTGCTTCAGCAAGGGATTGTGAGTACCTGGGAGAGTTTTTTGGCCGCTCTCGGCCAAGTGATGCAGGCTCAGCGCAGTGGCAACGGCGCGGGTCTGCGGATTCTTACCTCAACCGTTACCTCGCCCACGCTCGCCGCCCAGATGGCGGAGTTGCTGACGACCTATAGCGGTGCGACGTGGGTGCAGTACGATCCGGTGGGCCGCTCGAACACGTACGAAGGCACGAAACTGGCCTTCGGCGAGTATCTGGAGCCGCGTTACAGGTTTGATCAAGCCAGCCTGATCCTGGCTCTCGACGCCGATTTTCTCAGCGAGGGGC
The DNA here is from genome assembly GCA_903920315.1 of uncultured Oscillochloris sp. Lineage (GTDB taxonomy): Bacteria > Chloroflexota > Chloroflexia > Chloroflexales > Chloroflexaceae > Oscillochloris. The sequence goes on along the minus strand of CAIXLU010000403.1, from coordinate 38,699 downwards.
CGGGCCGCGTGCGCTATGCCCGCGATGCGATGAGCCGCCGCAGCGTCCGTGCAGGTCAGGCCGAGATGAGCCGGATCTACGCGGTTGAGCCAGCTTTCACCACCACCGGCATGATCGCCGATCATCGCCTGCCAGTGAAGGCTGGACAGGTCGCTACGGTTGCCTTCGCCATCGCCGCTGCCCTGGGTGTCTCGGGTATTGCCGCCCCCGCCGATCTTCCCGAGTCTGCTGCCGTTTTTGTCACGGCGGTTGCCGATGATCTGCGCAGCGCCGGTCGCACGGCCCTGGTGGTGGTTGGCGAAGGTCAGCCGCCAGTTGTCCACGCCTTGGCCCATGTCATCAACACGCAGCTCGGCGCAGTTGGTACCACGGTGGAATTTACCGACCCGGTGGCTGTGCGACCGGGCAACCAGACCACTGCCCTGCGCGATCTGGCGGCGGATCTGAACGGCGGCAAGGTTGACGCCCTGCTGGTGATTGATGCGAACCCGGTCTTCACTGCCCCCGCCGACTTGGACTTTGGCGCGGCGATGGCTAAGGCTAAGTTTAAGGCGGTCCTGAGTCCCTACCTTGATGAGACTGCAATCCTGGCCGACTGGCATATTCCCATGGCCCACGCCCTGGAGTCCTGGGGCGATGTGCGCGCCTTTGATGGCACGACCACGATCATCCAGCCGCTGATTGTGCCGCTCTACGGCGGGCGCAGCCCCTACGAGTTGCTGGCCAATCTGCTGGGGCAGACGGTTTCAAACGACTATGAGGTGATCGCCGCCGCCTGGAAACAGCGCAGCGGTCTGGCCGATGCCACGTTCGACACGTTCTTTAAGGCCAGCCTGAACAATGGCATGGTGGCGGATAGCGCCCTGCCCGCCCGTAACGTCGGCATTGTTGGTGGTCTGAATCTGGTTGCCCCGGTTACGCCTACCGGCTACGAACTGATCTTCCGGGCCTCGCCTACCATTCACGACGGGCGCTACGCCAATAACGGGTGGCTCCAAGAGTTGCCTAGCCCGATCAGCAAGCTGACCTGGGATAACGCCGCTTTGGTCAGCGTCAAGACGGCAATCACACTGCTGGGCCTGGATACCGACGGCAAACTCAGCACGGCCATGCTCAGCGATTCTGATGATGATCGCCAGCACGCCTTGGAGAAACTGACCGGTGCCAACGGTACGATGATCGAGCTGAAGGTTGGGGAGCGCACGCTGAATCTGCCGATCTGGATCGTCCCTGGCCACGCCGAGGAGACGATCACGGTGAATCTGGGCTATGGCCGTAGCGCGGGCGGACGTATTGCCGTCGGCCCCGGCTTTAATGTCTACAGCCTGCGCACCAGCGACGCGATATGGTTTGGCCCCGCCACGGCGCGTGCGCTCACTCAGAGCTATATCTTGGCCAGCACGCAAGATCACTGGACGCTTGAGGGCCGCGATATTTTGCGCGTCGGCGAGTTTGAAAAGTTTAAGGCCGATCCCACGTCTATCGCCAACGAGATCAGGATTGAGGAGTTTGGAGCCTCGGCCCCGGAGCCGCAGTCCTCGCTGCCCGGCAGCATTCAGTTCGACTACTCCACGGGACATCAATGGGCCATGAGCATTGATCTGAGCGCATGCACCAGTTGCAACGCCTGTACCGTAGCCTGTCAGGCCGAGAATAATATCCCGGTGGTGGGTAAGGACGAGGTCGCCCGTGGTCGTGAAATGCACTGGATTCGGATTGACCGCTACTTCGCCGGGGCGAGCTACGACAACCCCAGCACCTACGTCATGCCCATGACCTGCCATCAGTGCGAGCAAGCCCCCTGCGAGTTGGTCTGCCCGGTAGTCGCCACAGTTCACGATGCGGAAGGCATCAACAACATGGTTTACAACCGCTGCGTGGGCACCAAATACTGCTCGAACAACTGCCCCTACAAGGTGCGGCGCTTCAACTTCTTGCAGTACAGCGACGTAAATCTCGCCAGCCTGAAACTGATGCGCAACCCCGATGTCACCGTGCGCAACCGAGGGGTGATGGAGAAGTGTACCTTCTGCATCCAGCGCATCAGCCTGACCCGGATTAAGGCCCAGGTGGAGGGCAACCGCGAGATCGCCGACGGCGAGATTCTCACCGCCTGCCAGCAGGTCTGCCCAACTCAGGCGATCACCTTCGGCGACAAGAACAACCCGCAGAGCAAGGTCGCCCTGCTCAAGCAGGAGCCGCACAGCTACGCACTGCTGGATGCGGAACTGAACACGAGGCCGCGTGTAAACTACCTGGCCCGCCTGCGCAATCCGAATGGGAAGCTTGGGGAGAAAGGGTGAGGAGTCAGTGGTCAGTGGTCAGTGGTCAGTGGTCAGTGGTCAGCGTGGTAGGTGGCAGGTGGCAGGTGGCAGGTGACAGGGCATCGCGGATCTCTCCCCAAGGCATGTTTTAGAACAGCTTTACAGTGTGTTCCGTTCGTAGTAGCGGCTTCAGCCGCTTGGCGCTGAAGCACCCACTACGAACTGTAAACCTGAAACCCAAAATCCGAAATCTGAAATCTGAAATCTGAAACCTGATACCTGCCACCTGATACCTGAAGCCTTGTCTTAGAAGCGAGTACCCTATGGCGAATGCTATCCCTAACCGAGTGCTGACCCGCCTGCTGTGGCTGCCGCTGCTGCTGCTACTCTCGGCGTGCCATATTGATATGTACGACCAGGCGAAGTATAAGTCGAACCAGCCGAGCGACTTCTTCCAGGACGGGCGGGCGATGCGTGCGCCGGTGCCGAATACGGTGGCGATGAACTCGTTTAAGCCGGACTCGGCGCTGGCTACCGGCAAGCTGAATGGCGAATTGGTCACGAACCTTCCGCCGGAGATCATCCTCAACGCAAGCCTGCTGGCCCGTGGGCAGGTGGTTTTCAACTCCTACTGTTCGCCCTGCCACGGGCTGGCCGGTGATGGCCAGGGTGTGATCGCCAACCGTGGCCCGCTGGTGGTGCCCTCGTATCACACCGACCGCCTACGCACGATGGCTCTTGGCTACTTCTTCGACGTGGCGACCAACGGCGTCAACCGCATGTATGGCTACGGGGCGCGGATCACCGCCGAGGATCGCTGGGCGGTGGTCGCCTATATCCGGGCCTTGCAACTAAGCCAGAACGCCGATGTGAAGGCGCTACCCCCGGATGATCAGACCAAGGTTAAGGCGGGCAAGTAGGAATCCTCGTGCAGAAACAGGCAATCTTTGGGGAGAGTACGGCAGATTGGATCGCACCTGAACGTGCTATATCGAATCACCAATCTGCAATCACCGATCTGCAATCTGCAATTGTATAGAGGGCGCACATGTCTGCACAGATCTTCTCGCGCACAGCGAACGCCTATCTCCGAGTCAGCCTGATCGCGATCATCCTGCTGATCTGTGGGATCATCGCGGCGCTGATCGGGCTTTACCTCTCGCCCTGGTATACCGAAGCGGGAGTGGCCAAGGCGCAGCCGATTGCCTTCAGCCACGCGCACCACGTCTCCCAGCTCAAGATTGACTGTCGCTACTGCCACAATACGGTTGAGCGCGCCGCCACCGCTGGGTTCCCGGCCACCGAGACGTGCATGTCCTGCCACTCGCAGGTCTGGACAACCAGCCCGCTGCTTCAGCCGGTGCGCGACAGCTACCAGAACAACATGCCGATCATCTGGAACCGGATCTACGATCTGCCCGCCTTTGTCTACTTCAACCACTCAATCCACATTGCTAAGGGCGTTGGTTGCACCACCTGTCACGGCCAGATCCAGACGATGGCCCTGACTGCGAAGGCCCAGCCGCTCTACATGGGCTGGTGTCTTGGCTGCCACCGCGACCCGGCCCAGAACATCCGCCCGCGGGATCAGGTTTTTAATGTGGACTACGATGTTCTATCTCTGCCGCTGGCCGAGCGCCAGCAGTTGGTGATTGACTATAAGATCCCGACCGACGGACGGCTGACGAACTGCTATACGTGTCATCGGTAGGAAATCCCCTCACCCCAGCCCTCTCCCTGAGGGAGAGGGAGTCCGATCTCCCCTCTCCCTCAGGGAGAGGGGTAGGGGGTGAGGGGCGAAGAGGAACTATGTATGAGTACAACCGGCCACGGCCACGGCCATAGCGAGCCCGGCGCAGACCCGGAGAGCGTCGCGGTTGGCCACGAACTGAAGGACGCGCAGACGGGCCCGCTGGCGTTTGCGGCGCTGGGTCTGGGTGTGCTGCTCCTGGTCTCCTTCATTGTGATGGGCGTGGTATTGCGTTCCACCGGCAATACGCTGGCCGATACCAGTAGCAACCTCCCGACTACGGCGGCGATGCAGATGCAGATACCGCCGTCGCCCCGGATTGAGCAGAACCCGATCCTCGACGGCAACCAGATTGTCGCTGACGCCACCAAGAAACTGGCGGGCTACGGCTGGGTTGATGAGCAGGCTGGTACCGCGCACATTCCGATTGAGCGAGCGATGGAACTGGTTGTCGAGCGCGGCGTGGCGGGGAAATGATATGAAACCTCGTCACGGTCTGCTCTGGTGCGTGGTCATGCTGCTCACGCTGATCGTCGCCCCCGCCGGGGCGCGGGCGCAGGGCGGTGCGCCCGATCCGTTGCACGATGTCTCGTATGATCAGCGGCTCGATTCGCAGGTGCCCCTCGATCTGCCCTTTGTGGATGAGCAGGGCCGCACGGTTGCCCTGGGCGACTACTTCGGCACACAGCCGGTGGTATTGCAACTCAGCTACTACGAATGCCCGATGCTCTGTTCGCTGGTGCGCCAGGGTATGCTTGATGCGCTAAAAGACGTGACCCTGAGCGCCGGCACGGACTTCCAGGTGGTGAATGTCAGCATTGATCCCCTGGAGACCTCGATGATGGCGGCGAACGCCAAGGCGGCGGCGGTATCTCGCTATGGCCGCTCCGACGCCGCCGACGGGATGCATTTCCTCACCGGCACCCAGGACGCGATTGACCAACTGGCCAGGGCGGTTGGCTTTCGCTACGTCTACGATGCCAGCATTGACCAGTACGCTCACGCCGCCGGGATTGTCGTTCTCACACCGACTGGCCTGGTGTCACGCTATTTCTTTGGCGTGGTCTTTAACCCCAGCGACCTGCGCCTGGGCGTGGTTGAGGCATCTGGCAACAAGATTGGCAGCCTAACCGACCAGTTGCTGCTGCTCTGCTACCACTATGATCCGCAGACGGGCAGTTACACCGGCCTGGTGATGACGATCACACGGGTGGCCGGTGCCCTGACCGTGCTGGGGATCGTCGCGATGATCGTGATGCTCACTCGCGGGTCAGGCCCGCGTCGCCGGATTTTCGATTTTTGATTGCAGATTTTAGATTGCAGATTGCAGCACGACCACAATCAAAAATCTAAAATCTAAAATCGCACCAGGAAGCGCGTATGCAAGGATTTTTCCTCTTCCCCGATCAAGCATCGACCTTCGCAGGCCCGGTCGATCTGCTCTATTTTGTGCTTGTGATGCTGAGTCTGCTCTTTGCAGGCGTGCTGCCCTTTGTCGTCCTGTACTTAGTTGTGCGCTACCACCGTAGCCAGCAGGTTGATCGCACAAACCCGCCTGCCTCCGATCTGCGCCTGGAGTTGACCTGGACAATCATCCCGCTGATTCTGGCGATGATTGTTTTCTTCTGGGGTGCGTTTCTGTATGTGCAGATGCGGACAATTCCGACGCAGGCGATTGACATTTATGTGATCGGCAAGCAATGGATGTGGCACACCCAGCATTCCAACGGCAAGCGCGAGAATAACGAGCTGCACGTGCCGATTGGTCGCCCGGTGCGTCTAATTATGACCTCGCAAGATGTCATTCACAGCTTTTACGTCCCGGCCTTCCGCGTCAAGCAGGATGTCCTGCCCGGTCGCTACACAACCCTCTGGTTCGAGGCGACTCAGGTGGGCAAGTACCACCTTTTCTGTGCCGAGTACTGCGGCACCGAGCACTCGCTGATGGGCGGCACGGTGACGGTGATGAGCCAGAGCGATTATCAGGCGTGGCTCAGTACCCCCGGTCAGGTGATTATGCCCGATGGCACGATTCAGGCGGGCACGGTGTTGCTGAACACGAACGCAATCCCAAGCAAGCTAACCACTAACTCCAGCCTGAGCGACCCGATGGCCTTGGCGGGCGAGAAACTCTTCACCAGCCTGGGTTGCGTCAGTTGCCATGTGATGGCAGGCGGTGGCCTTGGCCCAAGCCTGAAGAATGTCTTCGGCTTCGACCAACTCCTTGCCGATGACTCCACGGTAAAAGCCGATGAGAACTACATCAGCGAGTCGATTCTGCGCTCGACGGCCAAGGTGGTCAAGGGCTACGCGGCGGTCATGCCGCCTTACCAGGGCCAACTCAGCAACGACCAGGTGAACCAGTTGCTGGCGTATATCAAATCACTCTCGACCCGTGGGGGAACCGCGCCGTCGGCGGTGCCGACTGTCGCTGCGGGAGCGACTGCCGCGCCTGTGGCGGAGGATCTGGTCGCCAAGGGTAAGTCGCTCTTCACCAAAATCGGCTGCGTCGGCTGCCACATGGATAACGGCGCGGGTCTCGGCCCAAGCCTGAAGGGTGTGTACAATAGCACCGTCACCCTCGACGACGGCAGTACGGTGAAGGCCGACGAATCCTACCTTCATGAATCAATTGTCACCTCGCAGGCCAAGGTGGTGAAGGGCTATTCGATGATCATGCCGGTCTACAAGAGCCAACTCAAGGACGATGAAGTAGCCGCACTGATTGAGTATGTCAAGTCCTTAGGAAGCGCAGGGAACCAGCCATGAGCACAACCGCTCTCATTAATCACTATGCAACGAACAGAGCGACGACTGCCAGCGCCTGGCTGAAGTCGTGGCTGCTCACCGTTGACCATAAGCGGATCGCGATCCTTTACCTGATCAGCATCAACGTCTTCTTCCTGCTTGGCGGTCTGGCGGCTTCGGCTGTGCGTCTGGAGTTGATCACGCCCCAGGGCGATATGATGTCGGCGGATATGTACAACCGCATGTTCACCCTGCATGGGGTGATCATGGTCTTCTTCTTTCTGATCCCCGGCATCCCGTCGGTGCTGGGCAACTTCCTCATTCCGCTGATGATCGGTGCCCGCGACCTCGCCTTCCCCAAGCTGAATCTGCTCAGTTGGTATCTCTACATGGGCGGCGGCATCTTCGCCCTGTGCGCGGCAGTCTTCGGTGGGGTTGATACCGGCTGGACCTTCTACACCCCGTTTAGCACCAGTTACTCAAACTCAAATGTGGTACTGACCATCGCCGGAGCCTTTGTGATGGGCTTCTCGTCCATCCTCACCGGCCTGAATTTCATCATCACCATCCACAAGATGCGTGCGCCAGGGCTGACGTGGTTCCGCCTGCCGCTCTTCATCTGGGCGCACTATGCCACCAGTCTTATCCAGATTCTGGCCACCCCGGTGGTTGCCATCGCCCTGCTGCTGGTCATGGTTGAGCGAATCTGGCACGTGGGCGTCTTCGACCCGGCCATTGGCGGCGATCCGGTACTCTACCAACATTTGTTCTGGTTCTACTCGCACCCGGCGGTCTACATCATGATCCTGCCGGCTATGGGCGTGATCAGTGAACTGATCGCCACCTTCTCGCGGCGGCGTATCTTCGGCTACGAATTTGTCGCCTTCAGTTCTATCGCCATCGCCATCCTGGGCTTCCTAGTCTGGGGCCACCACATGTACGTGAGCAGCCAGTCGGTCTACTCCGGGTTGGTATTCGGCTTTATTACCATGCTGGTGGCCATTCCCTCGGCGATTAAAGTATTTAACTGGACGGCCACGCTCTACAAGGGTTCGATCTCGTACCGCACGCCGATGCTCTACGCCCTCGGATTCATCGGCCTGTTCATCATCGGTGGTCTGACCGGGATTTTTCTCAGCGTGGTCGCGGTAGACATCCACGTCACCGATACCTACTTTGTGGTGGCCCACTTCCACTACGTCATGGTGGGCGGGACGATGATGGCCTACCTGGGCGGTATTCACTACTGGTGGCCGAAGATGACCGGGCGGATGTACAACGAGGCATGGGGCGCGATCTCGGCCCTGGTGGTGTTTGTCGGCTTCAACCTGACCTTCTTCCCGCAGTTTGTGATGGGCTATCTGGGCATGCCTCGGCGCTACCATGTCTATCCCCAGGAGTTCCAGATCTACCACGTCATGTCCACGGCTGGCTCGACCATCCTGGGGATCGGCTTCATGATCCCGCTAGTCTACCTGCTGCTCTCGCTGCGCTACGGGCGGATGGCGGGCGATAATCCCTGGAACGCCCCCGGCCTGGAGTGGCAGACCAACTCGCCGCCACCGACCTTCAACTTCGAGACGCAGCCGATTGTGACTGAGGAGGCGTACGCCTTTCAGCCCGAGTAGGATTTGAGATTTAGGATTTTGGATTTAGGATTTTGGATTGTGGGTTTTGGATTGTGGGTTTTGGATTGAACCCAATCCAAAATCCAAAATCTCAAATCCAAAATCTAAGGAGCAACGCCTTGGCGACGACACCCCACGAACACGGGTACAACCCGGCGCTCCTACACCATTTCGATACCCCCGGCCAGCAAAAAGAGGCGGCCACTTTGGGGATGTGGGCCTTCCTGGTCACGGAGATCATGCTCTTTGGCGGGATTTTTCTGGCCTATATGGTCTACCGCTGGGCCTACTCCGGGATCTGGGCGGCAGCCGCGCCGCACCTGAATACGCCCCTGGCGACGGTGAATACCGTGGTGCTGCTGGTTAGCTCGCTAACGGTAGCTCTCTCGGTTCACGCTGCTGAGATGGGCAATAAGCGCCAACTGGTGACGCTGCTGCTGGTAACGATCCTGTTAGGGGCGACCTTCCTGGGGATCAAGTTTACCGAGTACGGCGAGAAGTTCGCCCACTGTGCGGGTTACGCCAACCCGGTGGCCTGGATGACGGGCGGCGAGCGTCTGGCCGAGGCCGAGTGCCTTGTCCCTGGTACGAATTTTCTCTTCCCGACGGAGGTTGCCAGCGCCGCCGAGGGTAGCGCGGATCCTGTGCTGGTCGCCCGCCCCGGCATGAAAACCCCGCATCAACTCTTCTTCTTCCTCTACTTCTGCGCCACCGGCCTGCACGCCATCCATATGATCGTCGGGATCACCGTGATGAGTGTGATCGCCTGGATGGCCAGACGCAATAAGTTTAGCCCGACCTACTTCACCCCGGTGGAGATCGGCGGACTCTACTGGCACCTGATTGACATTATCTGGGTCTTCCTGTTTCCGCTCTTCTATCTGGTATAGCATATGCCAAACGCGCACAATAGTGGACACGAGAGCGAAGGCAACTACGGCCACATCTCGGTACAAACCTACTGGATAGTCTTTGGCTCGTTGATGGTGCTGATGGTGCTGACGGTGGCGGCATGGTATGTGCAGAAGCACTTCGTTCACCTGCCGGAGATCGTCGCCGTTGGTATTGCTCTGGCCATCGCCATTGCCAAAACGACACTGATTATTTACTTCTTCATGCATGTGAAGGTAAGCAGCAGACTCACCCAGATCTTCGCAGTCAGCGCCTTTGTCTGGCTGATGATCCTCTTCGTGATCACCATGGGTGACTACATGGCTCGTGGCTGGCCGCCGCAGAAGGGGCCGCTCACCCAGGCTCCGGCAGTGATTGCCGGTGCGCCAATTGATGCGGGCGTAGGGGCGAAGCATCGCAGCCTGATACGTTTGTAGGGAAGCGGAGATTTTTAATCGTCCCATCGCGATCACCATGTCACTCTGAGCGCAGCGAAGGGCCTTGCAGGAAGCCGGGATAGATGCTTCGCTGCGCTCAGCATGACAGATACCGGGATACGTAAAAATTTCCACGTCCCGTAGCATCTCAGCGCATCCGATGGCGAGGCTGCGCCCTTCCTGTCGCTCCCGTGTGGTAGCCTAGAGGGTATGGCGCACACAACAATCGATTCACAGATGATGACCCTGGCTTGTCTGATCTCGCGGCTTAACGCCGATCATGATCCCGATGCCATGCTTCAGATTGTCTGTGACGAAACCGCCCATATTCTTGGCGTCACGGGCGTTGTTGCCGGAGCCTACGACGAGCAGCGGCACATGATCCGCTATATGGCCACCTGTGGCTGTGATCTGCCCTCGGTGGTTGATCTCATCCCGCCCCCGGCCAGTCCTGCATCACCCACACCGCATCGTGTGTCATCTTCACGGGGGTCTGCGGCGATAGTGATTGGCCTCTGGCGCGACGAGCAGCCTGTGGGAGCCTTGGCAATCGTACTCCCCGATAGCCAATCCAGCCTTACAGACACTGAGTGGGGGCTGTTGTCCATTCTGGCTGATCTGACGACCCAGGCCGTGACCAACGCGATCCGGCTCGACTCCGCCCGCTCACGTGCCGCCGACCTGGAGGCGATCAACACGCTGGGCCGCGCCCTCGCCGAGACCCTTGATCTAGATCGGATCTACGAACTGCTGTACGAGGTCGCGTTGCAACTGCTACCCGATGTTGCGGGCGCGATCTTCACGCTCTTTGATGCCGAGACGCAGCAGATGACATGCGCCTTCGCCATCCTTGACGGCGAGCGGCTCAATGTCTCACAGTTCCCGCCAATACCGCTGGCCCCGCTGGGTCAGGGCACCCAGAGTACTGTGATCCACACCCGCCAGCCGGTTATTCTCGGCAGCCTAGAGGAACTCAATCAGCGTGCGCCGGTGGTGATTCCGGTTGGCTCAGAAGATGACGACGATGAGATGACCGAGTCGAGCCTGATCGTGCCAATGATTGCGCGTGAGCGAGTGGTAGGTGTCCTCCAGGTGCAGAGCTTCAGCCCCGGTAGCTACAGTATGGCCCACGCCACGATGCTCGGTATGGCGGCGAACGTCGCTGCTGTGGCGATTGAGAACGCACGTTTGGTCACTGATCTCAAACACTCAAACGTTGAGCTGCGTCACGCCTACAACCGTACCCTGGAGGGCTGGTCGCATGCTCTTGAATTGCGCGATAAAGAGACCGAGGGCCACTCACAGCGCGTCACCGATCTTGCGGTACGCCTTGCACGGGCTGTCGGTATGAGCGAGGAGCAGGTGGGCTATGTGCGATGGGGAGCGCTATTGCATGACATCGGCAAGATGGGGATTCCCGATGCGGTGTTGCTCAAATCCGGCAAACTGGACGATGAGGAGTGGCAATTGATGCGTATGCACCCGATTTATGCCTACAATTTGCTTATGCCCATCGAGTTCCTGCATCCGGCCCTCGACATTCCCTATTGCCACCACGAGATGTGGGACGGAAGCGGCTACCCGCGTGGCCTACGGGGCGAGGAGATCCCGCTGGCGGCGCGGCTGTTTGCGGTGATTGATATTTGGGACGCCTTATGTTCAGATCGGCCCTACCGCCCGGCTTGGTCTGAGGAGAGAGTGCGCGTCCACCTTGAGTCACTTGCCGGTACTCACCTTGACCCAGTGGCGGTGAAACTTTTTTTTCGGATGATGGATGAAGAGATGTAGGGGTACGTCGCGACGTCAGTCGCCAGCGGCTTGTATACGACTGTCGCCCCAGTGTGGTAGCTTAGAGGGTATGGCGCACACAACAATCGATTCACAGATGATGACCCTGGCTCGTCTGATCTCGCGGCTTAACGCCGATCATGATCCCGATGCCATGCTTCAGATTGTCTGTGATGAAACCGCCCATATTCTTGGCGTCACGGGCGTTGTTGCCGGAGCCTACGACGAGCAGCGGCGCATGATTCGCTATGTGGCCACCTGTGGCTGTGATCTGCCCTCGGTGGCCGATCTCATCCCGCCCCCGGCCAGTCCTGCATCACCCACACCGCATCGTGTGTCATCTTCACGGGGGTCTGCGGCGATAGTGATTGGCCTCTGGCGCGACGAGCAGCCTGTGGGAGCATTAGGAATCGTACTCCCCGACAGCCAGTCCGGACTCGCGGATGCTGAGTGGGGACTGTTGTCCATCCTGGCGGATCTGACGACCCAGGCCGTGATCAACGCGATCCGGCTCGAATCCGCCCGCTCACGTGCCGCCGACCTGGAAGCAATCAATACGCTGGGCCGCGCCCTCGCCGAAACCCTTGATCTAGATCGGATCTACGAACTGCTGTACGAGGTCGCGTTGCAACTGCTACCCGATGTTGCGGGCGCGATCTTCACGCTCTTTGATGCCGAGACGCAGCAGATGACATGTACTTTTGCGGTTCTCGACGGTGAGCGGATCGATCCGAGCGAATTCCCTCCACTGACGCTGGCCCCGATGGGCGTGGGCCTCCAGAGCAATGTGATTCATACCCGCCAGCCCTTCATTGTGGGCAGCTTGGAGGAGGTATACGAACACGCGAACCATGCCTTCCTTGTCGGTGAACCCGGCGATACGACCGAGTCACTGCTCTTCGTGCCAATGATTGCACGTGAGCGAGTGGTGGGTGTACTTCAGGTTCAGAGCTTTAGCACCGGCAGTTACAGCATGGCCCACGCCACAATGCTCGGCATGGCGGCGAACGTCGCTGCTGTGGCGATTGAGAATGCACGTCTGGTCACTGATCTCAAACACTCAAACCTTGAGTTGCGTCATGCCTACAACCGCACCCTAGAGGGCTGGTCGCACGCGCTCGATCTGCGCGACGAGGAGACGCGGGGCCACTCACAGCGCGTCACCGATCTTGCGGTACGCCTTGCACAGGCTGTCGGTATGAGCGAGGAACAGGTGGGCTATGTGCGCTGGGGGGCGCTGCTGCACGACATCGGCAAGATGGGGGTTCCCGATGCGGTGCTGCTCAAGCCCGGTAAGCTGGACGATAACGAGTGGCAATTGATGCGTATGCACCCGGTTTATGCCTACAACCTGCTTGAACCCATCGAGTTCCTGCATCTGGCCCTCGACATCCCCTACTGCCACCACGAGAAGTGGGACGGGAGCGGCTACCCGCGTGGCCTGCGGGGCGAGGAGATCCCGATGGCGGCGCGGCTATTTGCGGTGGTTGATATCTGGGACGCCCTATGTTCAGATCGGCCCTACCGTTCGGCGTGGCCGGTAGAGAAAGTGCGCGCCCACCTTGAGTCACTTGCCGGTAGTCACCTCGACCCGGCGGCGGTGGAGATCTTCTTTCGGGTGATTGACCAATCACCCTCACCAGATGACCCGCCAGGGGGATGAATCCCCCGGCTCTAACGTAAAAATAGCCGATAGCCGATAGCCGATAGCCGATAGCCGGGCATCCATGGCTTTTTTCATCGGGTGTTGTGCGCCCCGCGCATGGACATCTGATGAGCAAAGGCGGCCATAGAGTTGTTGCGTGGAGTCGAGGCTTTAGCCGGAGAGTGCTGCCTAATAGGGATGAAAATGGCCGCTGGTGTCCGGCTATCGGCTATCGGCTATTGGCTATCGGCTATTTTTGCACCAGCTCCTGCTCAGTCGTCTCGATCCGCTCAACCAGCCCGTCGCGCAGGTGGACGATGCGGTCGGCGAAACGAGCCACGCCCATGTCGTGGGTGACGAGCAGCATGGTCAATCCCTCTTCGCGCACGAGGCGTTGGAGCAGGGCCAAGATCTCGCCGCCCGTCTGCGAGTCGAGGTTGCCGGTGGGCTCGTCGGCGAGCAGCAGCCGAGGGCGATTGGATAAGGCGCGGGCGATGGCCACACGCTGCTGCTCACCGCCGCTCAGTTCGGAGGGCCGATGTCCGGCACGGGCGGCCAGGCCAAGCTGTCCCAGGATCTCGCTGGCGCGGGCCTTGCGCTGGGCCTGCGGCACCCCGGCCAGCATCAGCGGCACGGCCACATTCTCCCAGGCCGACTTGATTGGCAGCAGGTTAAAGCTCTGGAAGATGAACCCCAGCGTATCGCGTCGGTAGGCCACCAACTGTGCGTCGCTGCTCCGCCCCAGTTCCAGCCCGTGTACCCAGACCTCACCGGCGCTCGGGCGCACGAGTCCGCCGATCAGATGCAGTAGGGTACTCTTGCCGCTGCCGCTCGGCCCGACCAAGGCAACAAACTCGCCCGCCTGTACCGTCAGGTTTACCCCGCGTAGGGCGGCTACGCTGGTTTTACCCATCTGGTAACTGCGGGCGAGAGCGGTAGTTGTAATCAGTGGATCTGCCATAGCACCCGCTATTCTACCGCATTCGCTACTTCAGACACCCATGCGATTTTCGCACAACACCCGATGAAAATGGCCGCTGATGCCCGACTATCGGCTATCGGCTATCGGCTATTCTCACTTCAGCCCCTCAGCCACCTTCAGCGCCTCGTCACCACTGAGCGTACCGGCAATCACCGTCTTAATCCCGCCCTCGTCCCAGCGCAGCAGGCTTCCCTTGCCGTCGCTGGTAATCAGGGTGGCCGGTTGGCCGTGTACAGTGACCGGCTGGACATTGCTGCCCGTCGGGGGTTCGCGGTCGTTGCCCACGTCGCTGCTGCTCTGCACAAGGCTCATGCTGCTGCCACCATTGTAGTTGAGGATGACGGTGTCGGTGCCAACCACGCGCACCTCGACCAGGGCCATGCCAGCGGGCAGGTAGCTCGGTTCGCGCAGAGTAAAGCTGACGTTGTTGCGGGCTTCATCGAGCGTAGCGACCGTGGGTGCCATCTTTGCAACCAGGTCGGCGGCCTTGACAATCTCGGCACCGGCGGGCGGCGTGTAGCTAAACAGATCGGCGCTCATGCCCGTGTTCAGCTCAATCGTCCGCACCTCAACCGTGCCGCTGCCGAAGTCACTGGCATCCACGCTGAGCTTCAGCGGCAGGGCCAGAGCCTCGTCCACCCACATCGTCCCCTCGATCACCCCGGCCAAATTGAGCTTAGCCGATGTCTCGGGCTTGGGCGTGATCGTTACCTTCCAGGTATTCTTGCCGGCCATCTGCTCTGCGCCGAGGACCTTCAGGTCAACCGCATCCAGACCCTTCTGCACCACGTTCTGGAGCATCTGGGTCGCGCCGGTGGGTGAAGTGGGAGCCTGCTGCTTCATCTCGGCGGCGGTGCCAGTGACAACCGTGTTCTTGGCGGGGCTGTAGAGCCAGAACTGCTCGCCGTCACTCACCAGAAGTGTGCCGACCACGTCGGACTGACTGGCCTCGCGCACCTCGGCCCGCACACGAGCCTTGGGCTTGCCATCGGCGGCATCGGGAAGTTTCTGCATCCAGCCTTCGATCACCATCGTGCCTGTCTTATCGGGCGATGTGAAGGCGATTGCTACCGTGGCGTGGACATCCTGAGTGTTAGCGCGGGCGGCCTCCATCTTGGCGACGATCTCATCGGCGGTGGGTACCTGGGCGGCGCAGGCACCCAGCAGCAGCGAGCTGATGATCAGCGTGATAAAAACAAATGTACGATGCATAAGATTCCTCCTGATTAGAATCGTTCTCTCTCCCCTTGTTGTACCACGTTGATCGGCGTAGTTCCAGACACACAATGTGAGCGGGATGTTACCAGGTATGAACGTGGGCATACGACATGGGATGAGCCAGGGCATATCTGCAACTCCGCCTATCTGGTGCTATAATATTTTGATCTAAGACATGGTTCAGAACAGCTTTACAGTGTGCGGTGTTTGTAGTGCGGGCTTCCAGCCCGCTAGATGCGCGTCGGCAGGCTGGAAGCCTGCACTACGAACTGTAAACCTGAAACCTGGCACCTGAAACCTTGTCTAAGACAAGGCTCAACCCAGCGTGACAGTTCAGGATAATTGCACTGCATCAATGTGCAGGATTTTTGTCCCCTGTCCCCTTGTCTTACGGGGCATATCGCGTGCGAGTCACACTCCGTCTCGCACTTTCGTGAAACCTAAGGCGACTATGACCACACCGTCATCAGCGACCCAGAAACAACGTGACGTTGTTCACGATGGAGATATGCCGCAGCTTAGAGATCGGGTGCGTGAGCTTGAGGCGTGCTGGGACAGGATCTGCGCGGGCGAATGGTCGTGGGATCATCTCGCGAGTTTGCGAGATCATGCCCACACCCTAGCAGAGTCGGCGAGTTCTTTGGGTACCTCCACCATAAGTGCGACGGTGCAGCAGCTTGCGCAGAGCCTCATGCACATGGAAGCGATACCACCCGATGCTCCCGCGCCTAAGATGCGTGCAGATATTGATACGCTGTTTACGACTCTCATCGCTGCTGTCCACGCCAGCGAGAGCGAATCACACATACGTCTATTGCCCGCCCCCTCGGCTGTCGTCGAACGTGCGGAGCGTCAGAGTATCGTGCTGACTATAGAAGATGATAGCACTGCCGCCGATCATATGACCGTTCAGTTAGAACATTTTGGCTATCACGCCATTGTTGTCTCTACACTCAATGGCGTAGCCGATGCCGCCCGCACTCATCCACCGGTCGCCATTGTGCTGGACATTCTTCTTCCCAAGGGTATCCTCGCCGATCCGCAACGAATGCGGGAGACGATACGAGTCGAAGGCGATCCGCCGGTTATCTTTCTCTCGCAGCGGAATGATTTTGAGGCCCGACTCTGGGCGGTGCGGGCAGGCGGCAAGGCATATCTGACCAAGCCGGTTGACATTGATCGACTGGTGGGAGTCCTCGATACGCTCACCGGCGCTTTTACTCCCGAGCCGTTCCGCGTACTCATTGTTGATGACACGCGCATGATGAGTACGCTCTACGAGGCAATGCTCCGCGATGCCGGCATGCTTACGGTTGCGCTGAACAATCCAACCCAGGTCATCCAGATGCTCAACGAGTTTCAGCCCGATCTCTTGTTGCTCGATATGTACATGCCCACCTGTACCGGCACCGAGGTTGCGACGTTGATCCGTCAGCAGGCTGCGTTCATTAGCTTGCCCATTGTCTTTCTCTCTGGGGAACAGGATCGCGAACACCAGCTTGCGGCCCTCAACCATGGCGGCGATGATTTCCTGACTAAGCCGATCACGGCGGCACAGCTCGTCTCGGCGGTGACAAGTCGAATACATCGAGCGCGGGCGATGCGTGCCCAGCTCAGTCAAGACGGGCTGACCGGCCTGCTGACCCACGTCTCAATCAAGGAGCAGGTGATTCGTGAGATGGTGCGGGCACAGCGTTACGGCACCGCCCTGACGCTTGCGATGATTGATATTGATCATTTCAAGCGCATCAACGATACCTACGGCCATGCGGCGGGCGACCGAGTGCTGAAGGGGTTGTCCCGCTTGCTTCACCAGCGGTTGCGTAGGAGCGATAGTATCGGTCGTTACGGCGGTGAGGAGTTTCTGATTATCATGCCACAGACAGACGGCCCAACAGCGTTTCATGTGATTGATGGTATTCGGGTGCGCTTTGCGACGATTGGCCACCAGCTTGGCAATGACGATAAGGAAACGACCGTGACCTTCAGCGGCGGGGTTGCGTGCATGTGCCCTGGGCATCACGAGGGGAGCGTCCTTCTTGAGGCGGCTGACGCGGCACTCTACACGGCAAAGCACGCGGGGCGAAATCGGATCATGCTATCGGAAGGGTCCTGTGATGGCAATACCTCCTCCCATCATCGCTGACGAGGCTGCACGACAGGCGGCGCTCGATCAGTACCAAATTCTCGACACCCCGCCCGAGGAGGCGTTTGACGAAATCGCTCGCCTTGCCGCCGAGATTTGTGGCACGCCAAGCGCAATGATCAGCCTCATTGATATGCAACGCCAATGGTTCAAGGCACGGGTGGGGGTTGCTGCTACGCAGACACCACGCGAGATAGCCTTCTGCTCTCACGGAGTTACCAATCCCCATGAGATGCTGGTGGTGCCCGATGCGCAACTCGACCCGCGATTCGTTGATAATCCGTTCGTGACCAATGATCCACATATTCGCTTTTATGCTGGCACTCCGCTGATCACCCCGGAGGGCTACGCCATCGGCATGCTCTGCGTGACCGACAACGTGCCACACGAGATCTGCCCGACCCAACTCCACGCACTTCAGGTTCTCGGCCATCAGGTGATGATGCAGATGGAGTTGCGCCGCCAGATCCACGAGCTACAGCACGCGATCACGGCTCTCACTGCCAGCGAACGTGAGACCCTGTTGCTGAACCAGGTGATCGCCGCCGCCGCCGCCGCCCAGGATATGACCACTGTGTTTGATGTGGTCTGCCACGAACTGGCCCAGGCGTTCGATGTGCCTCAGGCGACATGTGCGCTGCTTGATGGCAAGGGGGACTATCTGACGGTGGTGAGCGAGTATTGTGCGCCAGGGCGACCCTCGGGCATCGGTGAGGTTATCCCCGTGACGGGCAATACTCTGATCGAGATGGCATTCACCACCGGTGCCCCCGTCCAGATCGGTGATGTCCACGCTGATGTTCGTGCCACCATCACCGCCGATCTCTATGCAACACGAGGCACAGCAGCTATTCTGCTGGTGCCGTTGCTCATTCGTGAGGAGATCGTCGGCACCATTGACATCGATTCGTTTGTCCCACGGATCTTCACGATGGAGGAGGTGTCACTCGCCCAGGCGGTAGCATGGTCGGTCGGCCAGGCTCTGGCCAACATCCAACTCACAACGGCGCTCCAGCAGGAACTGGCCGAGCGATCGCGGACGGAGGCGGCTCTACGCGATAGCATGGAAGTGGCGGAGGCGGCTACCCGCGCCAAATCCGATTTCTTGGCTACCATGAGCCACGAGATCCGCACACCGATGAATGCGGTGATCGGTATGTCTGGGTTACTGCTCGACACCCCTCTCGGCCCTGAGCAGCGCGAGTATGTCGAGACGATCCGCAACAGCAGCGATGCGCTGCTGTCAATCATCAACGATATTCTAGATTTTTCAAAGATCGAATCGGGGAAGTTCGAGTTTGAACAACAGCCCTTCGACCTGCGCGACTGTCTGGAGGCGGCCCTGGATCTGGTTGCGGTGCGTGCGACCGAGAAGCGGCTCGACCTTGCTTACATGATTGCGCAAACGGTGCCCCAGGCTCTGCTGGGCGACATGACTCGGGTGCGCCAAGTGCTGGTGAATCTGCTCTCAAACGCAGTCAAGTTCACCCACGTCGGCGAGGTTGTCGTCATGATTGACGCCAAGCGACTGCCCGACCACCAGTTTGAGATCCATGTCTCCGTGCGCGACACCGGGATCGGCATTCCCGCCGACCGCATGAATCGTCTCTTTCAGGCATTCAGCCAAGTGGACGCATCAACCACACGCCAGTACGGCGGCACCGGGCTGGGCCTGGCGATCTGCTGGCGGCTCTGCGCCATGATGGGCGGGCACATGTGGGTGGAGAGCCAAGAAGGTGTGGGCACCACCTTCCACTTCACCATTGTGACACGAGCCGCATCTATGCCTCCACGGATTGAGCAGCGCGGTGCTGTGCCGGAACTGGTTGGGAGACACCTGTTGGTCGTAGATGATAACGAGACAAACCGGCGTATCCTGAGGCTCCAGGCCGAGTCGTGGGGGATGCATGTGCGTGCCAGTGCCTCGGGGGCCGAGGCACTTGACTGGCTCGCCCAGGGTGCGACGTTTGATGCGGCGATCCTCGATATGCAAATGCCGGAGATGGATGGTGCGCAGCTCGCCGAGGCAATCCGCGCACGCCAGGAATCGCGTACATTGCCGTTGATGCTGCTTACCTCGCTGGGGCGTCGGGCCGAGGACATGGCTCACGGCGAGTTTGCCGCTAGCTTAACCAAGCCCATTAAGGCGGCCCAACTCTACGAGACACTGCTGTCCATCCTTGGTGGAGAAGATGAAAAGCCGGTTTCCCAGCCCATACTCCCCCGCCACACACCTTACGATGCGACCATGGCCACACGGCTCCCCTTGCGCATTCTACTTGCGGAAGACAACGTGGTGAACCAGAAGGTCGCCACCAAGACCCTGTCTAAGCTCGGCTATCGAACCGACATAGCGGCCAACGGACTCGAGGTTCTCGATGCCCTTGCTCGCCAGCCCTACGATGTGGTGCTGATGGACGTGCAAATGCCTGAACTGGACGGTCTTGAGACAACGCGACGCATTCGGAGCGGTGTGCCGCAATCGCGGCAACCGCACATCATCGCCATGACCGCTAATGCCATGCAGAGCGACCGGGAGGAGTGTCTGGCCGCCGGGATGAACGGCTACCTCAGCAAGCCGGTACGCATCGAGGAACTCGTCTCCGCCCTTGAGCGCAGCCCGGCGTCAACGATAGCACCTGATGATGTATCAGAGATGATGACAGGTGCCGTCGAATCTGCCATGCTTGAGCGGTTCCATGCCAGCCTTGGCGACAGTAGCCCGAGCATTGTCGTCGAGATCATTGACATGTTTTTGGAAGATCTGCCGCTCCAGATCGGATCGTTGCTCCAGAGCGCAGCCGGAGAAACGGCCCCGATGATCGAGCGGGTCGCCCACACGATCAAATCGAGCGCGGCGACCATTGGCGCCCGCGCTTTATCCAAGCAGTGCGAGGAACTCGAGTCGCTGGCCCGCGTAGGCGATCTCCGCGAGGCCAGGGCGCGTATTTATGAGATCGAGGAAGCATGCGTTAACGTCACGGCAGATCTGAAGATCTTGCGCCAGCGATTTGTCTAGCTCAGATAGGGCGCTCTAAAACTAACACTTTACGAATAAGCAGATTCCATGCCGACCTTTTCCCCTCACCCCCTGCCCCTCTCCCACCGGGGGAGAGGGGCGATTCTGCACCAGAGCGCATTCGGCCCCCCCTCTCCCGTTCTGGGAGAGGGGGCTGGGGGGTGAGGGCTGAGCGTTTGAAAAGTACTGGCTTCAAAACAGAACAGGCGTCTGAGTAAACCGGCCTTGCGGCCTAACTCAGACGCCTGTTCTGTTTTGGTGGAGAGGGAGAGATTCGCTTTCAATCTCTCAAAGAGATACGCGACCTTCGCCCCGGAGGAGAAAACTGGCGGGGAGGGAGAGATTCGAACTCTCGGTGGGATTGCTCCCACAGCGGTTTAGCAAACCGCCGCACTAGGCCACTATGCGACCTCCCCATAAAACTGACTGGCGAGATTGTACCACAGCCGCGCCATTTTGCCAACTGACAGAATTGAGTGGAGGGGGCGGTGGGATTCGAACCCACGGACCCGGTTAAGGGCCGCTCGCTTTCAAGGCGAGTGCGTTGCGACCACTCTGCCACACCCCCATTATGTCAATTTATCTCGACAACCCTTGAGATTCTGCTTAACCCCATAGAAGTGAATCTCCGCATGGCAGTTGGGACAAACTACCTGAAGATTTTCTGGATCGTTGGTACCTCCGTCGCTCCTCCGAATGATATGATGAACCACTAGGATGTCCACATTGCTGTAACCACATCGCTCACATCGGGGATCACGTTCTTCAATTAATCGCTTCTTTAATGTCCGACTATCGTCAGCCTTGTCCTTCTTTGGCCGTGAAGACAACCGGTAGCGCATCCCGGTACGGTTAACATTTGCGCATGCATGGCTACAGGTCTTTTGCTCACTCCTGTCAGCCAGGAATTCTTTGCCACAAACAGGGCATACTCGTGGCTTCCTTTGGGCCTTTCCGGCACAAGCCTGACTACAATAGACTGGCCGACTTTCGATTTGAAATGGCCTACGGTAAATAGCCTTGCCACAGATGTTGCACGTGCAGTTGGGGGTGCGAATCATACAGGCGTCTCCACGAAAGCGGATACGCCTGTATTGTATACCAAACGAACACTTGTGTCAATAGTGGCAGGCGGGACAGGAATCGAACCTGCAACCTGCGGATTTGGAGGCCGCTGCTCTGCCTAATTGAGCTACCCGCCTTCACACGCGCAGATGATACCATACCCACGCCGCCTTTGCAACCATATCTTCACACGGCGGTGATCAGGTGATCGGCGTGGATCCGGCGGCGGGTGTGTGTCTCGCAGCGCAGGATGAGTGAGTTGGTGCTGGCCCGATCATGCGCAAAGCCTACACCTTCCAGCAATAGCCCGTCGGTGATGCCCGTGGCCACAAAAAAGATTTGATTACCGGCCACGAGATCTTCGCAACTCAGGATGCGCCGGGTGTCGAGGTTGGCGTCGGCGAGGGCTTGGCGCTCGGCCACGCTCTGTGGAGCTAGACGGGCCAGCATTCCGCCGCCCAGCGCCTTTACCGCGCAGGCGGCGATCACTCCCTCGGCAGAGCCGCCCACTCCTATCAGCAAATCAACTGGGCCGTCGGGGGCGGCGGCGAGGGCCGCGCCCGCGATGTCGCCGTCATCATTGAGCATAACGCGGGAACCGGCGGTGCGGATCTCGTCAATCAGGTCGCTATGCCGTGGTCGGTCGAGCAGGAAGACCACCAGGTCGCGCACGGATTTACCCTTGGCCCGTGCGATCAGGGCCAGAGTCCAGGCGACGGGGGCGTCTAGGCATTCGGGTACGAGGGCGGCGGCGGCGGCGCGGTTGACCACTAGTTTCTCCATGTAGGCCGCCGGGCTGGGTGACCACATTGAGCCGCGTGGGGCGATGGCGGCCACCGATACGGCTCCGCTACGGCCTTGGGCCAGCAATCGTTGTCCATCTATCGGGTCAACCACAACATCAACCGCTACCCCGCGCCCGGTACCCACCGAGCGCCCCGTATGCAGTTCGGGGAAGCTGTCTATCCGACGATCTTTGCTGATCACAATTCGCCCATCTATGTTCAGTCCGTCCAGGGCGCGCAACATGGCCGTGCTGGCCGCCTGGTCGGACTCGTCCCGCCGACCCAGGCCCATCCAGCGGGCGGCATTGATTGCGGTAGCCTCGGTGACGCGCACCAGATCTAGCCCGGTGTTCCGATGGAGTCTCGTTTCGTTCATAAATGCCTCATATCTGGGGCGGTGGCCCGAAAAACCTCTGTATGCTTTGGGTGATATTGCCAGCGAAGCTGGCAATATCACCCAAAGCATATCCACTCTATACCTCAACCGCCTCCAGCAGCGAGGCTGCTTCCCAGGCGAGCATACCGCCCTTGAGGATGCTGATATTCACGTGGCCCTGAGCAACGAGATGGGCCGTGGCGCGGACGCTGCGCCGACCGCTGCGACAGACCAAAATGATCGCCCGGTCGTGCGGCAGTTCGCTGGGGCCGCCGAGAATGTTCGGCAGCGGTATGAGCTGCGCCTCGGGGATGTGGCCCAGGCGGTATTCGCGTGGCTCACGCACATCTACCACCAGCGGAGGAGTTGCGCTGCGCAATTGTGCCCACAGGTCGCGTGCCGACAGCTCCGGCACCGGCGGCGGTGGCCCCCAGCCCTCGGGGATGATCGCACCGATGGCCAGAATGCGTTTGGGCAGATCCTGGCACTCGCGGAAGATCCGCTGCTCGCACTCGTAAATGCAGATCGCCGGATCGAGGACGTGGTGGAACAGATTGTCCATCGCTTCATCCTCGTTCAAAATGTGATCGCGACCGAGCAGTTCAATAAAACCGCTGCTGCGCATTACCCGCTGCACCGGTTCGCGTACACGCACCAGAAACATCCCGCCGCCACGATCTTTACAGATCCGCAGGATGTTTTCGAGGGCACGGATACCGCTGATGTCGCATTGCTGGACGCTGTGCATGCGCAGCATCAGGAAGCGCTGCTGTGAATTGCGCATCAGCATATCGTAGAGACTGTCCTCCACGTGATTAGCTGCGCCAAAGTAGAGATCGCCCAGCAGATCCACCACAGCGAGTTGCGGGCAGCCCGGTTTACCGGGCTGATACGCCCAGTGGCGGAAGCTGGCATCGGGCAGCACCGCCAGCACCCGTGGCGCACTTGTTTTGAGCAGGTAGTAGCCCAACGACATCAGCACCCCGATCATTACGGCGAACTGAAGGGGCAGGGCCAGGGTAGCCACCAGCGTGATCAGCATGATCACCGAATCGCCCCGCGCCCCGCGCCAGATCCGTGTCATCGCATGCCGGTCAATCATGCTGTAGGCCGTGACCACCAGGGTACCGGCCAGGACGGGCCGTGGTAGGTGGCTGATCAGCGGAGCCAGTACAAACATCGCTACCAGCACGAAGATTCCCGAATACACGTTGCCGAATCCGGTCTGGGCACCCGACTGGTAGCTCAGGGCCGAACGGTTGAAGGAGCCAGAACACGGATAGCCGCTGAAGAGTCCGGCGGCGATGTTCGCCAGACCCTGGCCCACAAATTCCTGGTTGCTGTCGAGGCGCTGCCGTGAGTGGCTGGACACCGCTCGCGCAATGGCCACCGCCTCGACCAGACCGATAATCGCCAGGGCCAGGGCACCGTTGGCGAGTTGTCCGATCAGGGCGATGTTGAGTACTGGCAGCGCCGCCATGGGCGGCAACCGATGGGGCAGTTCGCCCAGCACCTTCACGCCCAGCGACTCCATGCCCAGCCCCCAGGAGATTCCCCCGCCGATCACAACGCTGATCAGCACCGCTGGCAGCTTGCGTTGGAGACGCGGCAACAGCAGCAGCAGACTCGTCATGCCGAGCCCCAGCAGCAGTGACGGCACATGAGTCTGGCTGATCTGTAGCACGGTGAAACGTAGAGTGGCGAGGATGCTGCTGGTATTCTGGAGCGTGAGACCGAACATCGGCTCGATCTGGTTTGACATAATCAATATACCAGCTCCGGCGGTAAACCCCACTGCCACCGAGTCGGAGACAAAATTGACCAGTACGCCCAGTCGGGCCAGACCCATAAGCAGGCGGATGATACCGGCCATGACCGCGATCAAACCAGCGGCGGCAATAAACGTCGGGCTGCCGGGTGCGGCGATGGGCAGAAGAACCGAGAGGGTCAAGATTGATGCGGTGTTCGTCGGCCCGCTGTGCAGATGACTCGATGAACCCCACAGCGCGCCGATCACACTTGCCACAATCGCCGCGTAGATGCCCATCGTGGGCGGGAGACCGGCCAGCAACGAGAAAGCCAGCGATTGTGGCAGCAGCACCACCCCCACCGACGCGCCCGCGATCAGGTCGGCGCGTAGCGCAGCCCGCGAGTAGCCCCGCAGCAGACGGATCGGCTGGGTGAGCATCGCGGGCGTGCCGCGTAGATATGCCAACATGGCCTTGCTAGAGCAATCCTAAAACAGGTTATGAAAGGAGTCGTGCCTTTAGGCGACCTTATCCGGCTAAAGCCTCGACTCCGCGCAACAATCTCTATGGTAGCACGATTAGTGCTGACGGTTGCAAAGTCCGCAGGTTGCTCGTGCCGTGGGCGTAAACGCCTCGGCTATGTGTGCGAAGGCCGCTGAAGCGGCCTATCTGAGGCGTTTACGGAAATAGCCCGTAAAGCCCAGGAGCTTCAGCCCTGGGCTTTACGGGCTTCACCCACGTGATCGGCTTTAGCCCTGTACGGCGTTCTAATGGGCCAAACCACTTGCAGCAGAACGGATAATCTGGTATACTAAGGTCATTCGAGACTAGAATGGGTGTATTCTTGCGATAACCAAGCTGGCTGCACCATTCTGCTGGTTCCTCTTGTCGCGGCGGGAGACGCCGAGACACAAAACGCCTGTGGAGACTCGGTAAGCCCAATCGGAATGGTTGGCGCGGGTCAATGAAGCAGGAAGCCCATGAGCTTTAGCCTTGGGTATTTCACGGGCCAGACGTGTGGCTACGGTTGCGGTGATGCATAGAATGGTGCATAATCCCTGCGTGTCCCGGGCGGGCCGCTGAAGCGGCCTAACCCAGGCCGCTTCAGCGGCCTTCGCAGATAAGAGCCGGGGGCTTTAGCCCCTCGGCGGACGACTATGCTCAACCGCCTCTACCCGCCGCGCACCAGTACGCGCTACTACTCCCTGATTCGTTTGCGTGAAGCTATCGAGCGCGTTGCCGACTCCTGGCTGCCTCCAGCGCCCATAACGCTAGTTGACCTCGGCTGTGGCGCGATGCCCTACCGACCGATTTTTGCGCCACGGGTGGCCCGCTACGTCGGAGTCGATCTGAGGGAGAATCCTCGGGCCGACCTGCATATGCCCGCCGATGGGCGTGTGCCCCTAGCCGATGGATCGGTTGACGTTCTCCTTTCTAGTCAGGTGCTTGAGCATGTCGTGTCGCCCGCCGCCTATTTGGCCGAGTGCCGGCGCATCCTGCGTCCCGGCGGCATCCTGATCCTCTCCACTCATGGCTACTGGCTCTATCACCCTAACCCCACCGACTACTGGCGCTGGACGGGCAGCGGTCTGGCGTACCAGATTGCTCTGGCTGGGCTGGAACTTCAGCACCAGGAGGGGATTATGGGCCTGGGTGCTGCGGCCATTCAACTGTTGCAAGATGCCCTGCTCGCGCCGATTCCGCCCCGACTCCACGCGCCCTTTGGTCTGCTGATTCAGCCCCTGGTGGCGATGGCCGATGCCTGCTACTCGCCAGCCCAACGCGCCCGTGACGCCTGTATCTACCTGATGGTGGCCCGCCGCCCAATTGCCGAGGCGCTGCCGTGACGACACCCCGGATCTGTTTGATCAGGCCCAACCGTGGCAGTTTCTCGGAGAGCTTTGTTGATGCCCACATGCACGGCCTCCCGGCAGATGTGCGTGTCCTCTACGGCGGCTGGTTCCCACGTTGGCGTGATGAAGGGCATCTGCTCCTGCCGCCGCCCCTCGGCGCAGCCCGCAGCCACCTAGCGACTATGCCGCGTCCGCTGCGCAATCCGCTGCGTCTGGCATCGGATCTCGGTCTGGCCGCGTTTCTGCGCACCGCAGGCTGCGAGTTGGTGCTGGCCGAATATGGCCCCACCGGCGCGGAGGTTTTTCGCGCCTGTGCCTGGGCTGGTGTGCCCCTCGCCGTGCATTTTCACGGGGCCGATGCCTACGAGCGCGCTACCCTCGCCGCCTACGGCCCGCGCTACCCCGCGCTTTTTGCCCATGCCGCCGCGATCATCGCCGTCTCGCGTGAAATGGAGACGCGCCTGCTCGATTTCGGTGCGCCCCGTAATCGCCTGCACTACCTGCCATATGGCGCAGATGTGAATCTTTTTCAGCGTGCCAATCCCGCCGATGCGCCGCCGCACTTCCTGGCCGTCGGTCGTTTTGTTGATAAGAAAGCACCTCAGCTTACCTTGCTGGCTTTTCAACAGGTACACGCCGCCCTGCCCGAAGCTCGCCTGACGATGGTGGGCGACGGGGTGCTGCGCGAATCGTGTATGCGTCTGGCAGGGGCGATGGGTTTGGCTGATGTGGTTCATTTTCCTGGCCCTCTGCCCCACGCCGAGATCGCCGCCCTGATGACCCGCATGCGCGGCTTTGTCCAGCACTCCCTGGTAGCCGCATCTGGCGATTCGGAAGGCACGCCAGTAGCGATCATCGAGGCCGGGGCCGCCGGTTTGCCAGTGGTGGCCACCCGCCACGCCGGGATCGTTGATGTGGTTGTTGAAGGTGAAACCGGCATGCTGATCAATTCGGGTGATGCGGCGGGCATGGCGGAGGCGATGCTGACTCTGGCTCGCAACCCAGCGCTGGCCACGCGAATGGGTACGGCTGCCGCAGACCGCGCCCGCATCCACTTTGATCAGCGTACCCAGCTTGGTCGGCTCTGGGCCATTCTCGACTCTGCCCGCCGCACCAGGGTGCGCCGATGACCGCTCTGCGCCAAGCCGCCGTGAGTGGCGTTAAGTGGGCCGCTGTCAGTCAGATAAGTCGCCAGATCCTGCTACTCGGCACGCTGGTGCTGCTCACCCGGCTGGTTGGCCCCCAGAACTACGGCCTGCTCAGTATGGCGATTACGGTCACGGGCTTTGCCGATCTGCTGAAAGATTTAGGCACCGGCGCAGCGATTATCCAGCGCAGCGAGTGCGACGACAACCTGCTGAGTAGCACGTTCTGGCTCAACCTGGGCATCGGCATCCTTTGCACGGTGCTGATTGCCCTGGGCGCACCGCTGGCCGCCCTCTACTTCCGCGAGCCGGGTGTCGCCCCGGTGCTGCGCCTGCTGAGTCTCAGCTTCGTGATTTCTAGCCTCGGCCTGGTGCAACTCGCGCTGATCCAACGCGCCATCGCCTTCCGCGCTCTGGCACTGATCGAGATTAGCGCCGCCGTCGCGGGTGCTGCTGTCGGCATCGGTATGGGACTGTCGGGAATGGGTGTCTGGAGCTTGGTTAGCCAGACGTTGGCCACCACGCTGACCACCACGATTCTGGCCTGGGTGGCGAACCCCTGGCGTCCGCACGCGCACTTCGAGCGCAGTGCGATTGAGACAATCCGCTCCTACGGCGCGGGGTTGGTCGGATTCAACATTGCCAACTACATCATCCGCAACGCCGACTACGCCCTGGTTGGGCGCTACCTGGGAGCCGTGAGTCTGGGCATCTACACCCTCGCCTACCGGATCATGCTCTTCCCACAGCAGAGCCTATCGCTGGTAATCAATCGGGTGATGTTTGCGGTGCTGTCTCGGATTGATGACGAGGTTCGCTTCCGCCGCGCCTACATACAACTAGCGACGATGATCGCCTTTCTGGCTACACCGATCTTCGTTCTCCTGGGCGCATTGCGCGAGCCGCTGGTGCGTGCGGCCTTCGGCCCCGAGTGGCTGCCCGCCGCCCCGCTCCTGCTGATGCTCGCCCCGGTTGGCCTGTTTCAATCGCTCAGCGGCACCGTTGGGCTGATCTACCAGGCCCGCGCCCGCACCGATTGGCTGTTACGCTGGGGTGTCGCCGCAGGCATTATCACCGTGGCCGGGTTCATCGTCGGCCTGCGCTGGGGAATCTTCGGTATGGCCACCGCCTACGCCATCGTCACTCTGGCGACGTCCTACCCGGTCTTCGCCATTCCCTTCAGGCTGATCGGCCTGCCCGTGACCGAATTTGTCCGCGAACTCCTCCCGGCCCTAGCCTGCGGTGCGGGGATGCTGTTGGTGATCCTCGGGCTGGTGCCCCTGATAACTAACCTGCCAGATCTAGCGGCGCTGGCCCTGCTCGGAGCCACAGGCGGCGCGGTCTATCTTGGATTGAGTTGGTGGCTCAACCGCGCCGCAATCCACGTGGTGGCGCGGATGTTGTTGGATTAAAGGCACACAACTATGAGCGCAAAAGCACTATTTGGCGGGCTGCGCGGCCTGCTGCGCCGAACGGGATTCGACATCGTGCGCTATCCTCCGCCCGCCGCGCAGGAACTTCCGCCCGATTTCGATACGCAGATGACCGAGATCGTTCGGCTGGTTCGACCCTATACGCTCACTTCGCCCGAACGCATCTTCGCCCTTTGCTCGGCGCTGCGCTACCTGGAACATGCAGGCGTGCCGGGCGATATTGTCGAGTGCGGGGTTTGGCGCGGCGGGAGTATGATGGCGGCGGCCTATACCTTACGCAAACTCGGCAATGAGCGCCGCCGCCTGATGCTCTTTGATACCTTCGAGGGCATGCCCCCGCCTGACCAGCGTGATGTCTCTTATACGGGCGAAACCGCCGCCGCCCGGCTGGCTCGTAGCGACCGCGCCGATCCTTCCTCGGTCTGGGCTTACGCGCCCCTGGACGACGTGCAGTCCAATATGGCCCGTACCAGCTACCCCGCCGCGCAGATCGCCTACGTGCGCGGAAAAGTTGAGCAGACATTGCCAGCCTCCGCGCCCGACCAGATCGCTCTGCTACGCCTCGATACCGACTGGTACGAGTCGACCCGCCACGAACTGGAACACCTCTTCCCCCGGATCGCTCCCGGAGGTGTGCTGATCATTGATGACTACGGCCACTGGAGCGGTGCCCGTCAGGCGCTGGACGAGTATCTGGAGTCTCAGGGGGTGCGGCTTCTGCTCAACCGGATTGACTATACCGGGCGAATCGCTGTGATCCCACCACGAGGTCAGTGACGTGATTATGTTCACACATCAGATCAAACGCCTTATCCTGCGCTGGCGTCTGGCCCGCGCCCGCGACCTGCGGCTGGTGATTGGGGCCAGCGGACACGCGCCGCCGGGCTGGGTGCCTACCGACATCAGTTCGCTCAACCTGCTGGACGAGCGCGACTGGCGCACGATTCTGGCCGAGGGCAGTGTCGCTGCCTTTCTCGCCGAACACGTCTGGGAACATCTGGAGCCGTCCGCTGGCCTGGATGCCGCTCGGCGCTGCTGCCGCTACCTGCGCCCCGGCGGTCATGTGCGCCTCGCCGTACCCGATGGCCTGCACCCCGATCCGGCCTATATCGCAGCGGTGCGACCGAACGGCACAGGTGCTGGTGCCGATGACCACAAGATCCTCTACACGTACCGTTCGCTGGAAAACATGCTGGAGCAGGCCGGTTTCACCGTGCGCCGCCTAGAATATTTCGACGAGGCCGGACAGTTTCATGCCATGGATTGGGATCCTGCGGATGGCAAAATTCGGCGCTCGCGCCGGTTTGATCAGCGCAACGCCGGTGGGAAACTTGTCTACACATCGCTGATTGTGGATGCAATCCGGCCATGACGATTCCGATCATCCTGCTGATCTATCGTCGCCCCGCCGAGATAATGCAGGTGCGCGAGGCGCTGCGTCTAGCCCAGCCCAATCGGCTGATCATCGTGGCCGACGGCCCCCGTGCCAACCGAGCGGGAGATCCCGAGGCGGTGGCTGCTGCCCGCGCCGCTGCTGAGGCAGTTGATTGGCCCTGTGAGATCACCCGCATCTACGCCGACTCAAACATGGGCCTGAGAAAGCGGGTTGAAAGTGGGATCACAGCGGCCTTCCAGGTGGTGGAACGCGCCATTATTCTCGAAGACGATTGCCTGCCTGATCCGAGCTTCTTCCCCTTTTGCGCCGAATTGCTGGAGCGCTACGCCGACGATCCGCGAGTGATGGCAATCTCCGGTGATGATTTCCAGGGCGGACGGCCCGCTCCGGCCAGCTATCGCTTCTCGCGCTACCCGCACTGCTGGGGTTGGGCCACATGGCGCCGGGCCTGGCAGCACTACGATGGCCCGATGACCGACTGGCCAACCCTGCGCGATAGCCCGTGGCTGGAGCAGTACCTTGAAAGCAAGCGGGCAGCCCGCCACTGGCGGCAACTCTTCAATCAGGTTTACGCCGGACACATCAATTCCTGGGCTTATCGCTGGACTTACAGTTGCTGGCGGCGCGGTGGACTCACCGCCCTACCCACCCGCAATCTCGTCAGCAATATCGGGTTTGGGGCCGAGGGGACGCACACCACCGCCGCGCATAATCCTTTTGCCGCGATGCAATCGTACCCTACGGCCTTCCCGCTGCGCCATCCGCCACATGTGTCCCGCGATGCCCGCGCCGATGCCTATACCCAGGCCACTCTCTACAATCCCGGCCTCGCCCGCCGGATCGTCTGGCGTATTGCTCGCACCCTGCGGATGCGGAGGAGAGCGCCCTGATGCAGACGGAACCTACCAACCTCGCCGATCTTTGGCGAGCTATGGATCGCGCCTGGGATGATCTCGGGCTTGATAACCGTGCGCCGGATCTGACTAATATGGCCGCCTTCTACCGCCACCCGATCTGGGAGATAAACGGCAGATTCACCGAGCGCGACTCGGTCTCGTGCGGGCATCGCGAGGCACTCACCGGCTGGCTACGCAACCTGGATGCGCCCACGATCCTCGATTATGGCGGCGGTTATGGCGGACTAGCGCGCATGATTGCGGCGGCGCTGCCCGCACGCCAGGTGGAAGTCTACGAGCCATTCCCCGGCCAGGACGCCCTTGATCGCGCCGCTGCCTTCGTTAATCTACGCTACGTGACCCAGATCGAACCGGGTTACGCCTGTGTTCTCTGCGTAGATGTACTCGAACATGTGCCAGATCCGCTGATGATCGTGGCCGAGATTGCGGCGGGCCTGCGCCTCGGCGGTTATCTGGCCGACGCCAGCAACTTCTACCCGCTCATCAAATGCCACCTACCCACAACCTTCCATCTCCGCTACAGCTTCCCGATTTTCGCCCGCATGCTTGGCCTCTCCCGGGTCGGGCGGATTGCCGGTAGCCACGCCAGCGCCTACCAAAAAATCTCCGCCGTCGCGCCGAATTGGGCTCGCCTACGCGCCGCCGAGTCACTCTCGCAAACGATCTACCCAGTTCTGCGTCAGGCTCACCGGATCTACCGTGCGGCCCGTCGGCGGGACGATAACGTGCCGCTTTAACAAACATGCATGTTGTAATCATCTCCGACCACGAGTCTCGCGGGGGGGCAGCAATCGCCGCCGGTCGTCTGGCAACCGGCCTTATCGCTGCCAACCACCGGGTGACTCGGCTCTGCGCCTACCCCGATGGTCAGCCTCACCCCTGGGCCAGTCAGACCCTGGTTGCACCACACTTCCCTTTGCGCCGGGTTATCCGACGCGGGTTACCTCTGTTCGCCCGCACCATCCTAGATGATCTGGCTGTCGCCCCTGCAAACGACGCATTGCGCCGCGCACTGGATCGCCTGCGTCCCGATGTCGTCCATCTACACAATCTGCATGGCGGCATCGGGGCTGGCTGGTCGCCCCGACTGATCAGCGTAGCCGCCGAGATGGCCCCCGTAGTCTGGACACTCCACGATATGTGGCCGATCACCGGGCGCTGTGTCTACAGTTACGGCTGCGAACGATTCATCCAGGGCTGCGATGCGGCCTGCCCGACTCCGCACGAGTACCCGTCCCTGCCACCATCACGCATCGCCGCAGCCTGGAATCTGCGCAGGCAGATCATCGCCGCCACCCCTCATCTCGTCGGCGTAGCTCCCTCGCGCTGGATGCAAGGCCACGCCCTAGCCGGGATATGGGCCGGGCGTCGGGTGGAGCGGATCGCAAACGGCCTTGATCTCACCATATATCAGCCAACAAATCGGGACGCCGCCCGACGCGCCCTTGATCTGCCCACTGTCGGCACGCTGATCATGGTGGCGATGCCGCATCTCGCCGATCCGCGCAAAGGGGCAGAACTGCTCAAATCCCTGGCATCGGCCCCCGGCCCGCGTCCACTCCGCCTGATCACGATGGGCGCGGGCCAGTTGCCTGCCACCGGCATGGGAATCGAGATCCTACCTCTTGGTTATGTCGCCGACGAGAGACGCCGCGCCCTCGCCTACAGTGCCGCCGACCTGCTGCTCCACGCCGCGCCCGAGGATAACTTGCCCCTCACCGTGATCGAGGCAATGGCATGTGGCACGCCAACCATGGCCCTGCCCGTCGGTGGTATTCCCGATCTCGTGCGCCCTGGCGTTACCGGCTGGCTCGCCGACGGGCGCGGCCCTCAGCATCTGGCCGCCGCCCTCACCACCGCTCTATCTGACCTATCCACTGGCCAGAACCTGCGCGAATCCTGCCGAGCCATCGCCGAGTCCGAGTACGGGCTGGATCGGTTCGTGGAACAACATTGTGGGGTTTATAGAAAAATCTAAAATCTCCCTAAACGCGGCTCACGGCCGCGGCTTAAACCCTCAGCCAACCGGCCCGCAGGCGGGCGCAGATGATGCAGACGATCCGGATCGTGGGCCAGCGGCAAACAGAGAGAGGATACGCTCGGATTTCTCGCCGCCGCAGGTCGGACAGACGATTGTCGGCGGTGCCTCGCTGCTGCGCACGAGACGATCAAAGCGATTGTTACATTCGGGACACTGGTACTCGTAGAGCGGCATAAGGTCGTCATCTCCGGGATTACAATCTAAGACAAGGTTTCAGGTGCCAGGTTTCAGGTTTACAGTTCGTAGTGTAGGCTTCCAGCCTGCCGATGCGCATCTGGCGGGCTGGAAGCCCACACTACGCGCAGCCCAAACTGTAAAGCTGGATTAAACCATGTCTCAGGCCAGAATGTGGCATCCTGATGCGCTCGACCTGAAACCTGAAACCTCACACCTGAAACCTTGTCTAAAAGGTGAACATTGGGCAGCGTAATATCTGCCCACACCGTATTGATGCGCAAGGTGGCACGGAGGTTACACCAAGCCTGCCGCATGTGCCCTATAATATCCCCATGCTTTCCCTCTCCCGCGAGTCTCCGCTCTGGGCCGCATACGGCCCTACCGAGGATGCACCTCCGCCCATCATCAACGACCCCGCGCTGCCTCTGGTGAGCGTGGTGACGCCTTCCTACAACCAGGGCCGCTACCTGCAAGCCACTATCGAGAGCGTGCTGAGCCAGAGTTACCCCAATCTGGAGTATCTGGTGATTGATGCTGGCAGCACCGATACGTGCCTGGACATCCTAAAATCCTACTCCCACGAGCCGCGTATGCGCTGGTTGAGCGAGCCGGATCGTGGTCAGAGTGACGCAATCAATAAAGGGTGGGCCAGGAGCCGGGGCCATATCCTGGCATGGCTGAACAGCGACGATACCTACCTCCCCGACGCTATTGCGTGCCAAGTGCGGGCGTTGCAGGCCGACCCGGTGGCCTGTGCGGTGTACGCCGACGCCCAGTATACCGACGCTGCCGGACGCCCGCTCACCCGACTCTACGGTCGGCCTTATTCGCCCCTCGCCCTCCTGCGTCTGGAGATTCCCCCTTCGCCGACGGTCTTTCTGCGCCGTGAGTTGGCAGCAAAAATCGGCCCGCTCAACATCGCCCGCCGCTACAGCATGGATACCGATTATTGGATGCGGGCCGCCCGTATCGCCCCCTTCCGCCAGGTTCACGCCTTGGTCGCCACCTATCGCCTCCACGCCGAGTCAAAGACCGTGGGCCAGTTTGCGGGTTTCTACCGTGAGTGGCTGGCGGTGGCCGAGTCCTACTTCGCCGACCCCGATGTGCCTGCCGATCTGCGCGCCGCCCGTGGCCCCGTCATCGCCGACATCTACGCTGCAATGGCCAACCTAGAGGCTCACGGCGGACGACCCTCCGACGCCCTGCGCTACCTCGTCTACGCCTTAACCCTGGGCGGGCCGCGCCCACGCATGCTCAAGTTCCCCCTCAGCCTCGCCGAGCGACTCCTCCCCCTTGGCCTTGCCGCCCGCGCCAGCGATCTCTGGGGCCGCGTGCGCCGCTAAGGGGTGCGCCAAAATATCTTGCGTCAGAATTGACATATAGACAAGGTTTCAGGTGCCAGGTTTCAGGTTTACAGTTCGTAGTGCAGGCTTCCAGCCTGCCGACGCGCATCTAGCGGGCTGGAAGCCCGCACTACAAACACCGCACACTGTAAAGCTGTTCTGAACCATGTCATAGCTATAATGCGGCAGCTTCTGGCAGAAACCATCCGCACATGTTTGACGCAAAGGCGCAAGGGCGCAAAGAGTGTGAGGGGGCGCGAACCGAAAGAAGATCCTTTGCGTCTTCGCGTCTTTGCGTCAAACCATATATTTGACGCAAAGGCGCAAAGGCGCAAAGAGTTGTGAAGGGGCGCGAACCGAAACGCACCAGGTTTGATGACGCGCCAGCGGCGTCAGGTGCGAGCCATGTTGGGCGGCTTGACGGGCTTTTATATGTATTCACACGCCTCGCTGGCTAAGATATGGCGTATTGGTCGTGTGTTTTATCCTCTCGATAGATGGAAATGGCTTACACTATTGTCGCCTTTTATATCATTTGGTTGCCTCTGTAGATACTATGTGCTATCATTGTATAGATGTTTTTATCTACCGCTCTTGGGAGGGCATCTATGACCACGACGACCATCCGTGTTTCGCCCGAAACACGCACCTTGTTGCATGACCTCGCCCGTCAGGCAGGGACATCCATGCAACAGGTGCTTGAAGAGGCGCTCGCGCAGTATCGCCGTCGCCAATTTCTCGATGCGCTGAATGCGGCCTACGCGGCTGCACAATCAGATTCCGCCGCACACGCTGCGGCGGAATCTGAACGTGCTGCGTGGGACACGACCCTGCTTGATGGATTAGACGAACGGGAGACGTGGCATGAGTCCTGAACCATCACGCGGGGAGATCTGGCTTGCCGATCTGAATCCCATCTGCGGGCACGAACAAGCCGGCACACGCCCCGTGCTTGTCGTTTCGACCGACCTCTTTAATCATGGGCCAGCAGGATTAGTGTTTGTGCTCCCCTTAACGCGAACTGATCGCCGTATTCCGGCCCATATTCCCATTGCCCCCCCCGAAGGTGGTGTGACGAGTCGCAGCCTTAATTTTATGTGATGCGCTACGATCCATTTCAAAAGATCGCTTCAAAGGGGTTCCCTGGGGGCATATTTCAGGAGGGACGATGCAGCGTGTGGAAGAAACGTTACAGATGTTGCTTGATTTATAGACGAGCGCTGTTTGCCGCCCAACATACATGGTTGACGCAAAGGCGCAGAGGCGCAAAGAGTCTGAAGGGGTGCACAAAAAGAAGATCCTTTGCGTCTTTGCATCTTCGCGTCTTTGCGTTAAACCACATGCAGGAGCGCACGCAGAAAGTAATGCAGCCTTGACCCAGATAGTAACCCACGTAATCGAACGAATTGACCGACGTGATGCGCGGGTGGCGATCATCGGTCTGGGCTATGTTGGTCTGCCCCTGGCGGTTATCTTCGCCGAGGCCGGGTTTCACGTCGTCGGCATTGATCTCGACCCGCGCAAGATCGCGGCGATCAACGGCGGTGAGTCCTATATTGAGGATATCCCGACGGCCCGGTTATCCCCGCTGACCCGCGAAGGTCGTCTGTCCGCCACCAGCGATTTCGCCGCCCTGCGCGAGTGTGACGCGGTTAGTATTTGTGTGCCGACTCCCCTGAACAAAACTGGCGACCCCGATATTTCCTTTATCATCGCCGCCGCCGACCAGATTGCGCACTACCTTCACCCCGGAATGCTAGTCGTTTTGGAAAGCACCACCTACCCCGGCACGACAACCGAGGTGATCCTGCCGCGCCTGAGTACCCGCGAGTCGGGTTTGCGCGTCGGAGAGGATTTCTTTCTCTGTTTCTCGCCTGAGCGGGTTGATCCCGGTCGTAGCGACTGGACGACGGCGAATACCCCCAAGGTGATGGGCGGAGTCACGCCGCAGTGTCTCCAAGCTGGGTGTGCGCTCTATGGCGCGGCGATTACCACAGTGGTGCCGGTCTCCTCAACCGAAGTGGCCGAGATGACCAAGCTGCTGGAGAATACCTTCCGCGCCGTGAATATCGGTCTGGTTAACGAGATGCTGCTCATGTGCGAGCGCCTCGGACTCGATGCCTGGGAGGTGATTGAGGCTGCGGCGACTAAGCCCTTTGGCTTTATGAAGTTCACGCCGGGGCCGGGATTGGGCGGACACTGCATCCCCATCGATCCGCTCTACCTCTCGTGGAAGATGCGGACGCTCAACTACCGCGCCCAGTTTATCGAGTTGGCCAGCGAGATCAATACCGCCATGCCGCGCTACTGGGCCAGCAAGGTGCAAGATGCGCTCAACGATGTGGGCAAATCCCTAAAAGGGAGCCACGTACTGGTGCTGGGTGTCGCCTATAAGAAGGATGTCAGCGACATGCGCGAGTCTCCCGCTATTGACATCATCCATCTGCTCCAGGCGAAGGGCGCTCTCGTCAGTTACCACGACCCGCATGTACCATCGTTTCGCTACGAAGGCATCGCCCTAGAGAGCGAAACCGACCTTGACGCGGCACTCGCGCACGCCGACTGCGTTGTCATCGCCACCGACCACTCGACCTACGATTGGGCGACGATTGCCCAGCAGTCCCGGCTGGTTGTGGATACACGCCGGGCTATAAAAAATCTATGAATCTCCCCTCAAACAAATCGTGGCCCGACCCACGTATATTTTGGCAGAATAAGCGCATCGTCGTCACCGGCGGCTCAGGATTTCTCGGCTCTTTCGTCGTCGAACGCCTGCGGGCGCACGGTGCCACGCAGATCATCGTTCCGCGCAGCAGCCAGTACGATCTTGTTGATAGCGCAAGCGCCGGTCGCCTGATCGCCGATGCTCGCCCCGACATCATCCTGCACTTGGCCGCCCGCGTGGGCGGCATCGGCGCAAACCGCGAACATCCCGCCGACTTCTTCTACCAGAATCTCATGATGGGCACTCAGCTCATGCACGAGGCGTGGCGGGCCGGGGTTGAGAAATTCGTCACCATCGGCACCGTCTGCGCGTACCCCAAGTTCACGCCCGTGCCCTTCAAAGAGGACGATCTCTGGAACGGCTACCCCGAGGAGACCAACGCGCCCTACGGCTTGGCCAAAAAGATGCTGCTCGTGCAGGGGCAGGCGTACCGTCAGCAATATGGATTCAACGCCATCTACCTGCTCCCGGTCAACCTCTACGGCCCCGGCGATAACTTCGATCCTCGCAGTTCACACGTCATCCCGGCCATCATCCGCAAGTGCATCGAGGCCCGCGACTCCGGGGCGTCCGAAATCATCGCCTGGGGCGACGGCTCGCCCACCCGCGAGTTTGTGTATGCGGAGGACACTGCAGAGGGCATCATCCTCGCCGCTGAGCGTTATAACGACGGAGAACCCGTGAATCTTGGCAGTAGCTACGAGATAAGCATCAAGGAACTCACCGAACTCATCGCCCATCTCACCGGGTTCCAGGGCCAGATCACCTGGGACACCAGCCAACCCAACGGCCAGTCCCGCCGCAAACTCGACATCAGCCGCGCCCGCGACTGGTTCGGATTCACGGCTACCACCCGCTTCGAGGATGGTCTGCGCAAGACAATCGCCTGGTACGAACAGGCACGATGATCAATGACTCTACGATAAGGTGTCAGGTGTCAGGTGTCAGGTGTCAGGTGTCGGGATGCCAGATTTCGCTCTGAACTGTAAAGTATTTGCGAACCTTGTCTAAAGCCATAGCTGACAAGTTAAGGTTTCCGCCGGATTGTCAAGGGTCAAAACGGGCTTTTTTATGTCAATGTTGGCAATACCGCAAAAGTCACCCTGCCACATCGAGCGCCCGGCCCGTAAACGGGCGGGCTAGGTCTACGAAGGCCGCTGAAGCGGCCTCAGGCAGGCC
>CAIXLU010000402.1 GCA_903920315.1 uncultured Oscillochloris sp. | reverse complement strand
TACGCCCAGCGTTGAGGTGGGTGTGGGCTTGCTCGTAGAGTTCAGCCTGGTGATCGTGTGGGGGCGGCGTCTTGGCCTGCGTGCGAGGCGGTGGAGCCGTGCGGACGCCCAGGTTGCGGTCGTACATCACGCGCGTTCTAAAGTTGCTCAATGCTTGGTATGCCGCGTTAATGCGCAGCGCTCGCCGACTTGCGTACGCCTGCTCGTGGGGGCGTGCGCTGGCGAACCGATCTGGGTGGTAGCGGCGCATCTGCTGGCGGTACGCCAGCTTGATCTCGTCGGATGATACGCTGCGGCCAATGCCGAGAATCTCGTAGTGGTCGAGGTGCTTGAAGTCGTCCATAGACTCCCAGATTGCAGAGTTCGAGATGCGAAACATAAAAAAAGGGTCGGGTGATCGGATC
The DNA here is from genome assembly GCA_903920315.1 of uncultured Oscillochloris sp. Taxonomy (GTDB): domain Bacteria; phylum Chloroflexota; class Chloroflexia; order Chloroflexales; family Chloroflexaceae; genus Oscillochloris. Next base: position 3,823 of record CAIXLU010000402.1, on the reverse strand, counting down.
GTCCTGACACTTTGGAGAGTTATTGATGATGCTCACAGCGTGACTTTGGTATTATAGCATAACCTTCATTCTCTTTCTTAAGTTTGATAGTAGCGAGCATAATTTCGCATGGTAACGATGCAGGGGCAGTACAGCGGGGATGAACACCTTCTGGCTGCTCATACGTGAACCCTCATCGGCGTACACTAATCGTGGTATAGTAGGGCGGCACTCGGTTCTTACCTCATAGTACGTTCGGCAAGCGCCATCCCCGCATAGATGCGTGAGGTTCTGCGATGGATGCAGCGACGATCCTGGTGGTTGACGACGAGCAACCCATTGTTGATTTGGTGGCGAGCTACCTTGCCGCTGAGGGTTTTGCCGTTCATCGGGCCTACGATGGCCCCAGCGCCCTCACCCTCGCCCGTGCGACCCGTCCCGATCTGGTGGTTCTCGATGTGATGCTGCCCGGCATAGATGGCGTCGAGGTCTGCCGACGGCTCCACCAGGAGACGGCGGTGTATGTGCTGATGCTCACGGCGCGCACCGATGAGGTGGATAAGCTGATCGGGCTTTCCGTGGGTGCCGACGACTACCTCACTAAGCCGTTTAGCCCGCGTGAACTGGTGGCCCGCGTCAAGGCGATCTTGCGCCGCCATCGTATGCCCGCCGGTAAAGCCAACGACCGCCCGGCCCTGATGTTTGGCGCTCTCTCGATTGATCCCGAGCGCCGCGAGGTGCAGCGTGGCGACCTGTTGGTTGAGTTGACTCCGCGTGAGTTCGATCTGCTCTACGCCCTCGCCAGTTATCCCGGTCGCGTCTTTACCCGCGAGGAGTTGCTTCAGCGCGTCTGGGGGCCAGACTTCGCGGGGATTGATCGCGTCGTTGATGTCCATGTCGGCACCTTGCGCCGGAAACTTGAGGATGATCAATCCGACTTGTCGTTTGTGCAGACGGTGCGCGGCGTTGGCTATAAGTTTGTGAGCAGCCCGCGATGAGGTGGCATCACCAGTTACGCTGGAAGCTGTTTATCTCGCATCTGGTGATCGTGGTGATTGCCGATATTGTGTTGCTGGCTACCGCGACGTTTCTCGCCAGCATTGGCTTGGTGAACTCGGCCCCACTGACGCTTGGCTCCGCCGCCGCTGAGACGGGCAACCTTAACCCCGGCGCGATCATCCAAGCTCCCCCGCTCCAACAGTTCCAGGCTGTCGTCCAGCAAGCGCTGCTCGTCAGCGGCTTCGCCGCCCTGGCTGCCGCCGTAGTGGTGAGTCTCTTTGTCTCGCGGCGGATTGTTGAGCCGCTGCTCACCCTCACCGGCGTGAGTAAGCGTCTGGCCCAGGGATTTTACCGCGAGCGCACAATCATCGCCTCCGATGATGAGATCGCCCAGCTCAGCCAGAGCGTCAATCAACTCGCTGATGCCCTTGACCAGACAGAGCAGCGCCGCCTTGCGCTTTTGGCCGATGTGACCCACGAATTGCGCACGCCCCTGGCCACGATTGGCGGGTACATGGAAGGTCTGCTCGACGGTGTGGTGAAGCCGAGCCCCGAGACCTTCAGCCTGATTCTGCACGAGTCGAACCGACTCCAGCGTCTGATCGAAGATCTGGAACTGCTCTCGCGGGTGGAGGCCGGGCAGTTGCCGGTAGTCGCCCGCAGCACCGATGTCCGCCGCTTGCTTAATGCCATGCGTGTGCAGTTCGATCCGCTCTTTGCATCCAACCAGGTGAGCCTGCACATTGATGTTCCTGCACGACTGCCCTTAGTCTGGGCTGATCCCGACCGAGTTGACCAGGTGCTGATCAACCTGCTCTCGAACGCTTACCGCTACACCTCTGCCGGGGACGAGGTGATCCTGCGGGCATCTTCCACAAACGACATGGTGATGATCGCGGTCTCTGATAGCGGCGTGGGTATTGACGCGGAACACCTGCCGCACGTCTTTGAGCGGTTCTACCGGGTTGATAAATCACGCGCACGCCAGAGCGGCGGGAGCGGGATCGGCCTGGCGATTGTGCGCCACTTGGTGTACGCCCAGGGTGGCGATATTTCGGTATTTAGCGCGGGTAAGGATCAGGGCACGACCTTCACCTTCACCCTGCCGCTCGCCCCACTTGGCCCCGGTGCAATCCAGATCCCTGCAGAAGATCCGGTGCCGGTTGAAACATGATGTGGAGAGGGGAGGGGAGACCCTCGCCTCAATGAAAGGCCCATGCTCTTCCTCTACGGCATTATCCAGCTTATCGCAGTTATTGGCGGGTCGCTGACCGTCGCCCTCTGGGCGCTCAATCGGCTCTTCCCGCCAATCGAGCGTGCACGCGACACACGGGCCAGTGTGGTTGGCTCACCGGCACGGGCCTTGGCTGTGTCCGGGGCGGGGATGCAGACATTGGCGAGTCCCCGGGCCGATCCGGTCGCCCTCGCCCCAGACACGCCTGCCGCCCCCGCCACCCCTACCGCCTCATCCGCGCCGATCTGGCTGGGAATGTACTGGCGGGCAAACCTGCGACTGATTGGGCCGTACCTGCTGATCTGGCTCTTTAGCTTTACGCTGCCCGCGATCCTGGCCGCACCGCTCAACCAGATCCGCGTCCTTACCGGATTCCCTCTGGGCTACTATATGGGTGCCCAGGGTTCACTGATCGTCTTCATCCTGCTTGCTGTACTCTTCAACTGGCGCATGCGCCGCCTCGACCGTGCCTATGGACTGGAGGCTGTCGTCACGCCGGAGGAGCATCGGCGACGGCGGCGCATCCTGGTCGCCTATGTGGCCTTCACCATTGGCTTTATCGTGCTGATCGTCGCGGTGAATCTGCTTGATTCGGCCCTTCACATTCCGCCGGAGGTGATCAGTTGGCTCTTTCTCATCCTCACCGTGGGCATTTACGCCGTGATTGGCTTACGCATGCGAACCAGGGATCTGGATGAGTATTATGTGGCCGGGCGGCGCGTACCCGGTCTGTTCAATGGTCTGGCTATCGGCTCGGACTGGATGAGCGCCGCCTCATTCATTAGCATGGCCGGTGCGCTCTACTTGCTGGGGTATGAGGGTCTGGCCTATATCACTGGCTGGACAGGCGGCTACGTTCTGCTGATGCTGCTACTGGCCCCGTATCTGCGCAAATTTGGCCAATTCACCATCCCCGACTTCATTGACGCCCGCTACCCTGGTGCGTACACCCGCGTTATCGCCGCCGTGATCAGTATTGTTATCAGCTTTACCTACGTCACCGCCCAGGTCACCGGGGTCGGCATTATCATGAGCCGATTCCTGGGGGTCAACTATATGATCGGCGTGATTGTTGGTCTGGCGGCGGTACTCTTCTGTTCCTTCCTGGGTGGCATGAAGGCGATCACATGGACTCAGGGCGTGCAGGGGATCATTCTGGTGATCGCCTATGTCGTGCCGGTGGCGTGGATTTCACTCAAGCTCACGGGTGTACCGTTTCCTCAATTGATGTACGGTGTGGCCCTGCGCAACATCGAGACCCTGGAGGCGGCTCAGGGTATCCAGAGTTACACCGAACCCTTTAACGACTGGACGCCCTGGAACTTCGTGGCCCTGACGCTCTGCCTGATGCTGGGAACCGCCGGCATGCCGCACATCCTGGTGCGCTTCTATACCACCAGCACGGTTCAGGAGAGCCGCAGCAGCGTGGGCTGGGCGCTGGCCTGGATTAGTGTCCTCTATCTGACGGCACCAGCCTACGCGGCCTTCTCGCGCTGGGAAATTCTTCAGAATGTGATCAATAAGCCGATTGCCGAGTTGCCCCAGTGGGCCGCGAACTGGTCAACCACCGGCCTGCTGACCATTGCCGATAGCCGGGAGTCCGGCGGGAAT
>CAIXLU010000401.1 GCA_903920315.1 uncultured Oscillochloris sp. | reverse complement strand
TGCGACAAGGGCACCTGCTGCGCCCCTACAATGATCGCAACATACGTTATGTTAAATAAAGTACTCATTGCCAACCGTGGCGAGATCGCTGTCCGCATCGTGCGGGCTTGCCAGGAGCTAGGAATCCGCACCGTTGCCGCATTCAGCGAGGCCGACCGCGACTCGCTGGCGGTACGCCTCGCCGATGAGGCGGTCTGCATCGGGCCAGCGGCAGCGGCGCGCTCCTACCTCAACCCGCCCGCCCTGATCAGTGCGGCCCTGATCTCGGGCTGCGACTCCATCCATCCCGGCTACGGTTTCCTTTCGGAGAACCCGTATTTCGCCGAAATGTGTGCCGACTGCAAGCTGATCTTCATCGGCCCGAACGCCGAGACGATTCGGCTCATGGGCGATAAGTCCATTGGTCGCCAGACCATGCGCGCCGCCGGCGTGCCGATCATCCCCGGCTCCGAGGGCGAGTTGCACTCGGTTGAAGAAGCGATTGATCTGGCTCGCCAGATTGGCTACCCTGTCCTGCTCAAGCCCAGCGCGGGCGGAGGCGGGCGCGGCATGCGCGTGGCCAACGACGAGAATGATCTGCTGCGCGCCTACCCCACCGCTCGCGCCGAGGCCGAAAACGCCTTTGGTCGAGGCGATCTCATTCTGGAAAAATATCTGCCCTCGGTGCGCCATATCGAGATCCAGGTTCTCGCCGACGCCTACGGCCACGCCATCCACCTTGGCGAGCGCGATTGCTCTGCCCAACGGCGTCACCAAAAGATCCTTGAAGAATCGCCCTCGCCGGTGGTTAATGCCGAACTGCGCGCCCGTATGGGCAATGACGCCCTGCGCGGCATTCAGTCCATTGGCTATCTTAATGCCGGGACACTTGAGTTTCTGATGAATCCTGAGGGCAACTACTACTTTATTGAAATGAATACCCGCATCCAGGTCGAACATCCCGTCACCGAACTCGTCACCAATACCGATCTGCTGCGCTGGCAGTTGCTGATCGCTGCAGGCGAACGCTTGACGCTCCAGCAGAATGATATTAGAATAGCTCGGCACGCGGTTGAGTGTCGTATTAACGCGGAAGATCCCGAGCGGGACTTTCTACCTGCCGGTGGCGAGATTGAGTTCTTCCTCCCGCCCGGTGGCCCTGGAGTACGGGTCGACTCGCACCTGTATGCTGGCTATACGCCGCCGGGAAACTACGACTCGCTTCTGGCGAAGATCATTACGTACGGGGATACCCGCGACGATGCCCTCAACCGGATGCGCCGCGCCCTGAACGAGTGTATCATCACCGGGATCAAGACGACAATTCCGTTTCAACTGCGCCTGATTGATGATCCGGCCTTCCGCGCCGGGAATATCTCGACGAGTTACGTCCCGGAATTGCTCCAGCGCTGGAAGGTAGAGCGCGCTGCGACAAGATCGTAGTCAGCGGGCGCACAGGTAGACCGTTGGATTGCTGCTTAACAAATGATCCCGCAGCACCTAGGGAGGTTGGCCGTGGCTAGTCTGCGCCACCGGGTGCGTATCGCGGCGCTCCAGATCCTCTTTGAGGTTGACGCCACTGACCACCCACTTGATGTGGTCTACGAGCGCTGTATTGCTGAAGAAGATCTCACCGTAGATGGCGAGCGGTTTCTCGACCGGATTGTCTTCGGCTGTTGGGAACATCGCTCCTCTATTGATGGGATCATTGAGGGTGCTGCACCAAATTGGCCCGTCACCCAGATGCCCGGCATTGATAAAGCAATCCTACGGATCGCGCTCTTCGAACTGCTGATTGATGAGGTCGAACGGACTCCGGTCAAAGCGGTGATCAATGAGGCAGTTGAGCTTGCCAAGCACTTCGGCAGCGATAACTCAAGCCGCTTTGTCAACGGGGTCCTCGGCACCGTGGTGAGCCGATACCGCCCCGGTGAGGAGGATCTGCTCGCCAGCGATGGCGATGCATGAGCAGGGTCAGTTCTCTTGGTTCTGCCCTGCCAAAGGCGACGTCGCTCGTCGCGGCAGCGAACATATAGACTCTCGTAGTATGAAAGGTAGATAGTTCATGGCTTCTCAGGAGATTCAGGATCGCCTACGCAAAATCGTCGCCGAGCAACTCGGCGCTGATGAGGTTAAGGTGGTTCCCAGCGCCCACTTCACCGATGATCTGAATGCCGACTCGCTTGACCTTGTTGAGCTGATCATGGCCCTCGAAGAAGAGTTTGGCATTGAGATCCCCGACGACGATGCCGAGAAGATTGTCACAGTTGCCGACGCCCTGAAGTATCTGGACGATCACGCGCCTGAGGGCGAGTAACCCATCGCAAACATTCGTCAGGCCCCTCTCCTCCACATCATCAGACGTGGAGGAGAGGGGTTCTGTTATGATTAAGATGCCGAGAACCTCGCACAAACATCGTACAGCCATTAGGTAAAGAGATACCACTTCTGCAATTTGCAATCTGCAATCTGCAATCTGCAATCTGAGCGGGTAACGCAATGGAGATCTTCAACGTCAGTATCCCCGAGCTTATCCTGATCGCCGGGCTGGCTCTGGTGGTCTTTGGCCCCGAGCGCCTGCCGGAGATTGGACGATTTCTGGGCAAGCAGGTGGCCAAGTTGCTGGCCTGGCAGCAGAACTCGCCTGAGCTACAGATGCTCAAAGAGGTGCGTGGTGAGTTTGAGTCCGAGATCGCCAGCCTGCGCGATGAGCTTGTTCGTACCCGTAAGCAGTTCGATGTCTCGAAGGATATGACGGCGATTAGGGATGAACTGCGGCCCATGCTCGATCTGCGCGGCAGTCTGAACGGAGCTATTCAGTCCATCACTACCACGGACGCGGAGCCGAGCAACGTCCCGCCTTCTCCCGCCGAAACTCCGCCCGCAGCCGTGGCTCTACCACCGCCTCCCGTAGCAGCCTCCCCGACCCTTATTCCCACACCTGCCAGCCAGACCGTGCCGGCAGCGGTACGGCCCATGAAGCCTGTTGCCACTGAGCCGACACGTGTTCTGGCCGTGCCACTCCCACCCGCCGATGCACAGCTCACCCAGCGCCTCCAGCAGATCGCATGCGATCTTCAGGCCCTGATGGCTGAACTTCAGGCAAGTGGGCAGCTTCGCCCCGATTGGCAGCCGCCTTCTCAGACACCTGAACAGGAGGCGGTTGTATCGTGATCACTCAGCAACCAACTATGTCTACGGGCACACCACCGGAAAACAAAGAAGATAACGTTGCCATGACCCTGATCGAGCATCTTGTCGAGCTGCGCGGTCGGCTGGTCAAGGCGTCGCTGGGTGTGTTGCTCGGCCTGATTGTTGGTGTCTACCTTGTCACCGGGCCACCACATTTAGTTGATATTATTATCACCACCTTCGCCCCGATCAACCCGAACTATGCCCCCGTCCAGTCGGTGGGGACGACCGAGACCTTCACCAGTTACATGAGTACCGCCCTTACGGTGGGGTTCATCATCGGCATGCCGGCGATTGTTTACCAACTGCTCGCCTTCATCGTACCGGGGCTGACCAACAAAGAGCGTCGGCTGATCTATCTCTCGTTGCCCTTCGTGACCGCCTTTTTCCTCAGCGGGATCGTCTTCGGTTGGTTTATCACCGTGCCTACGGCGATCAAATTCCTGATCGGATTCTCTGACTCACAGTTTATCCAGAATCAGCCCTCGCTCTCCGATTTCCTGGGCACGATCACCAGTCTGCTGCTCATCAACGGCGTGGTCTTTGAGCTACCAATCATCATCTACATGCTCGCCTTCCTCGGCGTTGTTTCTGCACCGCAGCTTAGCTCCTTCCGCCGTTTTGCCATCGTGATCGTGGTGATCGCCGCCGCCGTGATCACGCCCACCGGCGACCCGATCAACCTTATGCTGCTGGCCATCCCCATGTACCTGCTCTACGAGGTGGGCGTAATCATGGCCCGCTTTGTCCCCAAACGAGACTAACCAGGGTTGCAACATCCTGCGCTATCAGATATACTGTTGGGCGGTGTTTTGGGCGTTTCTGCCCGTCTGCTACCGGGGCCACACCAAATCTAACGTAAAGGGGGTGAGCAGAACGAACGGTGAAGAGCGTCATCGGGATGGGGCGTTACCCCGCGCCAGTTCCAGACCCGAGCCTAGCGGCGATGCCGCAGTGGTATGCCGATTACCGATCGTGCAGAGCCATGAAAGTTGAGCGTCGTGACGGTGAGACAGTCGAGCAACTGATCCGCCGATTTAATAAGGGCGTTGTCTCCGAGCGTATCACGAAGACCTTCCGCGAGAAGATGCACTTTGTGTCGAAGAGCGAGCAGCGCAAAGAGAAGCGCCGCCGCGCTGAGCGCAACCGGCGTAAGAAGATCTCGAAGGGCTTCTAGAACGGTAAAAAAGAACGGCATGGGTCGGTGGGCAATGCTCACCCCCGTGCCGTTTTGTTGTGTGTCCGGCTCCTATGCGGGCTGCATCTCCCTTTGATCGCCATGCTATAATACTTTTCCATAAGAGATAAGGGTAATTAGTTCATATGTTTGATAAACTCGAAAGTGTCGCCGCCCGTTACGACGAGCTTGGCGAACTGATGTCTCACATTGAGGTGGTTCATAACCTCGCACTGCTCCAGCAATACGCCCGTGAGCAAAGTGATCTTGAGCCCATCGTCAGCGCCTACCGGGCCTATATGCAGGCCAAGCAAGCCGCTGACGAGGCCCATACGATGTTTAATGAGAACAGCGGCGATGCTGAACTGCGCGAGATGGCTCAGGAGGAACTGGAAAGCCAGCGGGCGATCCTCTCTCGGCTTGAGGAAGAGATCAAGCTGCTGCTCCTTCCGCGTGATCCGAACGACGCCAAGGATGTGATCATCGAGATCCGTCAGGGCGAGGGTGGCGATGAAGCGGCCCTTTTTGCCGCCGACCTCTACCGCATGTACGTGCGCTACGCCGAGCTACGTGGCTGGAAGGTAGAGCTGGATAGCGTGACCGATAACGGTATCGGTGGGTTCAAAGAGGCCGTGTTCGAGATCCGTGGCGAAAATGCCTACAGCCAGCTCAAATACGAGGGCGGAGTCCATCGGGTGCAGCGGGTGCCCGCCACCGAGGCCCGTGGGCGCATCCACACCTCCACTGCCACCGTCGCTGTTATGCCCGAGGTGGAACCCACGGTGATTGACATCAAGGATGAGGATGTCCGTACCGATGTATTCCGCAGCGGCGGCCACGGCGGCCAGGGTGTGAATACGACCGACTCGGCGGTGCGCGTGGTGTACAAGGGTGGAACTCCCGCCGAAATCGTCGTGACTTGCCAGGATGGGCGATCACAGATCAAGAACCGCGAGAAGGCCATGTCGGTGCTGCGAGCCAAACTCTACGCTCGCGAGCAGGAGAAGCAGCAGCGTGAGCAGGGTGCCTCGCGCCTCGCCCAGGTTGGCACCGGCGAGCGTGCCGAGAAGATCCGCACCTACAATTTTCCGCAGGATCGCATTACCGACCACCGGATCGGCCAGAGTTTCTCGAACCTGCCGGGCGTCCTCGCCGGCTCACTGGACAAGATCATTAACGCCCTGATTGTCTACGATAACGCCGAGCGCCTCCAAGCATCGGGCATTGCCTAACTGAGCCAATCTATCCCTTCATTGCAGAGTACGTCAATCTATGGGGAGATAGCGACAACGCTATGTCCCCTTTTTGCCCCCACCATGATGTACGAGCCACACTCGTAATAGCTTGTGGACGACAAGGTTCAAGGAGCATCGCCGTGCTAACCCCCGAGCTCGACGAGTTTATTGTGCGGATGCCGAAGGTGGAGCTGCACATTCATCTAGAGGGTGCCATTGCACCGCGAACGCTGCTCGAACTCGCCCACCAGAATGGTATCGAGTTGCCCGCCCGCGATCTCGCGGGGGTTGAGCAACTCTTTCGATACCGTAACTTCGGCGAATTTCTTACCGTATTCATGGCGATGACTCGGGCCATCGTGCGCGGCGAAGATTTTGCGCGCCTGGCCTACGAGATCGGCCTCGATCTGGCCGCACAGCAGGTGTGCTACGCCGAAGTCATGATCTCGCCGATGCAGCATATCCGACGCGGCATGGATCTCTACGAAGCGATTGCCGGTGCCGCCGAGGGTTTTGCCCGAGTTGAGCGCGAGACAGGGACTCGCTGCCGTATCGCCCTCGACTACGGGCGTCAATACGGGCCAGATCTGGCTTGGCACGTCCTGGATGTGGCTCGCAAGGCCCAGCCCCTCGGCGTCGTCGGCTGGTCAATTGGCGGTAATGAGATTGGCTACCCTCCCGAACCCTTCGCAGAAATCTTCGCTGCCGCACGGGCGGCGAATTTTGGCCTGATGGCCCACGCCGGCGAAGTTGTGGGCCCCCAGAGCGTCTGGGGGGCAATTGAGTGCCTTGGGGCGGTACGCCTTGGCCACGGCATTCGCAGCATTGATGACCCACACCTGCTGGTTGAACTCGTTCGGCGTGGCGTCGTCCTTGATGTCTGCCCCAGCAGCAACCTCCACACCGGCGCGGTCGCATCGTGGGATGAACACCCCCTGCGCACGCTCTACGACGCCGGGGTGCTGGTGACGATCAACTCAGACGACCCGACCTTCTTTCATACCACGATCACCGAAGAGTATCGCCGGGCGGTGACCCATTTTGGCTTCAACGCCAACGACCTCACGGCGATGACACTCAACGCCGCCCGTGCGACCTTCATGCCTCCCGATGAGCGCACCACCCTCTGCGCCCGTATTGATGCAGAGACCACAGCCCTGCGCCGCGAGCTTGGCGTTTGACAAACGGCGTCCGCACGTCTATAATGCCGTGCGTGTGAGCCCAGGTGGCGGAATTGGCAGACGCGCTAGGTTGAGGGCCTAGTGAACTAACCATGTTCGTAAGGGTTCAAGTCCCTTCCTGGGCACCATCATTTTTTCTGGGGGCGATTAGCTCAGTTGGTAGAGCACCTCGCTTACACCGAGGCTGTCGGCGGTTCGAGTCCGTTATCGCCCACCAGCGCACAGATGGGCAAGCGCGGTCGCAGATCCCGCGACCGCCGCTGGACATTCGGAGCTGGCCAAGGTAGCTCAGTTGGTAGAGCATCGCACTGAAAATGCGGGGGTCACCAGTTCAAGTCTGGTCCTTGGCACCATCGAATAAAGCGTTGGAAAGCCCTTCGTCGCAATCGCGACGGGGGGCTTTTTGCGGTAGTGCGTTTTTGTGTTTCTTCGCGTCTTCGCGTCACAACGGGATCTTGTTGTAACGCAAAGGCGCAAAGGCGCAAAGACTCTCGCTTCGTTCAACATGACAGTGTTACTTCTGCAGTAGTGCGTTTGTGTGTTTCTTCGCGTCTTCGCATCTTCGCGTCTTTGCGTTAAAACCATGATCCTCGTTCCCTCTATTCTACCGCAGTATACGTCTCCCCCGCTACGTCTCGGTAATTCTGATCCAGTTCCGCCTCCCGCAGCAGGATGGCGGCGATGCGGCGGGCGATGTGGGTGACGGTGCGGGCTTCGTCGGGGCTGAGTCCCCGCCCTAAAAGGACGCGCTCGCGGTAGCTCAGCCACTTTTTGATTACTTGGTACCCGCCGATGGTGTAGTCCCAGACGCACGGCGGGATGTTGCGCCAGCAGACCCGCTCGTTCAGCCTGATGTCGTAGGTACTCGCGCCCGCGCCTAGCCCCAGGGCCGGGTTCTCTTCGTTGGCGGTGATTGCCCGCTCTGTCACTTTACCTTTCCCCGGCATCGTAATCCCGCCGCGCCCGCCGAATCCCCATCCCGCTGTCACATCCAGGTCGCCAGCGGCGAGGTTGATCTGTCCACCGCCGATGACGCTGAGGATGCCGATGGTTTTCAGTTCCTCACGGAGTGTGCCGCTGGTGACGCCGATGACGGGTAGCTCGCTATTCAGCAGGGCGGCGATCTGTTGGCCTAATTCTGCCGAGGCCAGCAGTAGATCGCGGCGGGCGGGCAGCGGAATCCGTGGCCAGTCCTGGCGCAGCGCCCCGGCGTTCTCAACTCGGTAGGCGGGGGCGTGCAGGATGGCGATGCTGTGGGAGAACAACGCCTCCGCGTCGGCCATGCTGCCGATGCGGGTGAGGTAGGCGACCGCCGCGTCGCTCAGGTTCAGCCGCCGCCCATCGCCGAGATCGCACAGGTCGGGGGTGTGGTTCAGCTTCATTTGGGAACTGGTGCGGAGGTAGAGGGGGAAATAACTTGAGAACCCATTCCCAAAGTTATCAGCAAGCGTGTTGGTTACATAACCACGAACAAACTGATCAAACGACCCACGCCGTCGCGCCTCAAGAAAGATATTGCCAGCAAAGATGTTCGACCAAAAATCGGGCGATTTTCGGCCAAGCAGATCCGTCTCGGGTTCCCAATAGAGCCAGCGCACATCGAAGGGGCGGTAGCAGTAGCGGACAACATTCTGCGGCAGAAAGCCACGCTTGCGCAGTGCATCGCGGGTTGCTATTGCGTCAAATCCCGCCACATTCTCCATCAGCCCCGGCGCAATCCGAGTCATCTCCGCATGGCTGATCTGCGGATCAAAATAGTGCTGCATCCGCTCGATCAACCGCTCGCAGTCAATGCTCACCAGCACATCATCGCGGCTGGTCTTCACGCCAGGAAACGCCGTTGGCAGGAGGTCGGGCAGCAACGGCCAGGTGAGGTACTCTGCGTTCACCTGCGCGGGCTGGAAGGGCAGGCCAATCTCCACTGGCGGATTGAGGGGTTGGTAGGGATGCGTTGTCGGATCGTCCAGCGCATCCTGAAGCTGGGCGCGTTTGGTGCGGCCCCAGAAATTACGGAAATGTAGGGGCGAAGCATCGGCACCGGGTTCAATCTGGTTTTTGCCCGCATCCATCGGGTGCCGATGCTTCGCCCCTACGGATGGTCGCCGCACCATCAGCGCAATCGCGGTGCCCACCTGAATACCTTCGGGGTTGAACTCGGTTGAGAAAACGCTCGGGTCAGACTCGCCCTCGGGGGTCTGCTTGCCGGTGCGGTATTTGTCGCCGTTCAGCGAGTCAATCCAGATCTGGTCAAACACATCCAGATACCGTTCGCGCATGCCGGTGTGCGAGAGGCCGTCGAGCCAGGAATAATTTGAGATGTAGCAGACAATCCCGCGCCCACGGCTCTCTACAATCTGGCGTTCGGCCATGCGGAAGAAGCGCACGTACAGGTCGTTCAGCCCTTGGCCCTGCGGAGCGGGGGCGCGTATCGTTTTTCGATAGGCGTCCGATAAATCGCGCTCCTCCTCAATCTGGGCGATTCCAGCCATCCCTGCGTAGGGCGGATTACCCAGAATCACCAAGATCGGCGTGGCCTGCTTCACTTTTTGGGCCTGATCGCGCTCCTCGGCCAGTTCCAGCATCCCGGTGAATGCGTGCTGCACGGCGGTCTTCGTCGGATCGGGCGGTGCCCATCCCGTCAGAGCGTTGGTGAGGAAGACACCCACGCGCTCACTGTCGTCCAGGGGCGCACCAAGCTGCTGGAGCAGCAGCCCGATCTGGAGGTGGGCAATCACAAAGGGCGCGGGCAGCAGCTCAAAGCCGAAAACACGAGTCAGCGCCGCCCGTTTCACATCCTGACCGAGCAGGGCGTCCGCACCCTGCGCCTGGAGCGTCGTCGCAATCTGGCGCAGGACTTCGGCGACATACGCGCCGGTGCCGGTACACGGGTCAAGCACAAACACACTCGGGTCAGCCAAACCATCAGCCACGCCTAGTTCGGTGCGCAGGGCCGCATCCACACGCGCCACCATATAACGCACGACTTCGGGCGGCGTATACCAGACCCCCAACTCCTTACGTAGCTCGGGGTCAAACGCTTCCAGGAAGGGTTCGTAGAAATACTGCACCGCCTGGCCGGTATCGAAGCGGGCGAAGAACGCGCCGCGCTCGACCCGGTTCAGCGCCGCGCCCGTCCAGTCCAGTACTTCGATCAGACCCAGCGGTTTGAGCCGCAGCGGCGACGAAATCTGGCCAAAGAGCGCCTGAAGGACTGGCACGCGCAGATAATGTTGGGCCAACCGCCAATCAAAGCGATCCGTGCGCTCAGGTTGCTCGTGATGCCACAGCACCCAGGCCGAAAAAACGCCGTAGAACAAGGTCTGAATGAGGGTTGAGCGAAAGAAATGATCGCCGCGCCGCTCATCAAAACTAATACCAAGGGCCTGCTCCAGATCACTACGCAGTTGAAGCAGGGCGGGCAGGTGCGAATGGTCAATGCGGGCGCGGGCATCGCGGGCATAGGAGGCCAGAAACCAGGCCACATCCGCAGGATTGGTCAGTGGGGCGGCAGCCAGCATCACCCGGCGCAGATACTCCGTCAGGCGCTCGCGGTGAAAGTCGGCGAAGGAGGAAAGACTGATGCATGTCCAGAACTCGGACTCGGTCGCCGCCAGGGTATAGCGCTCCTGCGGCAACGGATGACCGTGGGCATCACGGCCAACCAGCAGGAAATCGCGGTAGTTCGTGACGAGAACCTGACCGTAGTGCGTGAGATACTTCTGCACCTGGGCGCTCTTGGCGATGATCGTAACATCATCGCCCGTCCCCTTCACCTCCAGCACCCCACGGGCAGGTAGCGGAGCCGGGAAGGCATCGGAGGGAGCCTGCGCACCGATCTGGTCGGCAGTAAACAGGCCACCATCGGGAATACCAGAGCCGGAATTCTTCAGGGTGAGGATACAATGCACCCGTGGGCGGAGGTCGTGACCAATTGCGTTGAGTAGCGTGGTAAGAGCGGGATAATACGAGGTTTCCGTGACCGCCGAGCCAGAGGAACGGATGTCGCGCAGATCGCGCAGGTAGGTGGTGATGTGGTTCATGTCTTCCTTCGCGAAAAGGTGTGAGGTGTGAGGTGTGAGGTGTCAGGTGTGAGGTGTCAGGTGTCAGGTGTCAGGATTGCCCGGAAGTGTAGCACGGGCGATCGTATTTTGATGCCATTTAGCAAACAACGCCGTCCACGAATAGGTCACGAATATACGAATAGCGCAGTGCCGTGCCGTGCGCTATTCGTATATTCGTGACCTAATTCGTGGACGGCATCTGACGGCTTATCTGAAAAGTATTGGTTTTAACGCAAAGGCGCGAGGGCGCAAAGGTTTTTGAGAGTCTTCGCGTTTCAGGTTTAGAGTTCAAGGGTACACTACGTCACGGGAGTGCCTCAAGAAAGATCACACCCTCGGCTGATCGCTCGGCGCTCCATCCCTCTCCCCCAGTCCCTCTGATCCGCCACCACGTCAGTCCATTGGCCTGTTTTGGCCCTTCGGTGATCGTCACCTCGCTGCCCTGCGCGAAGCTCGTCACCGTCCGGTTCGGCGTATCCACACCCGGTTTGGCGCGCGCTCGAAGCGGCGCATCACCGACATTCACCACGCGGACACGCCCGCCGATGCGTAGGACAGGCGCAACGGTGGGGGTGATGGTGGGAACGGGTGACGGGCTTGGCTGTACGGTAGGGGAAGCGGTGACGATGACGCGTGTGGGTACGAGCGTTGGGGTGGGCAGACTGGGACGTTGGATAAAGGAAGCCAGCAGCCAGAAGGCAGCAAAGCCAACCAGCATGGCTAGTCCTAAGAGGACGAGCAGTGGCGGCAGCCAGACCGGAATGAGCGCACTCATCCCGCCCCGCTGCTGTCGGCGGGCGTCGTTATACCCCCTACGGTAGAAATAGTAGTGCTGGTAGTAGAAGGAGTTGAGGTCGTCTTGCGCGGCATCCTGAGAGCCGCGCTCGTACATCTCGCTATTGCTGGCCATGCCTCGGGGCTTGGGGGCACCTGGCCCCGCTATTGTGGTGTCACTTGGTGATGACCAGATCCGCACGACCGATCTCTCGCAGCATGACTGGGTAGATCGCGTAGACAGGTTCGACCGCTGGCAGGAGTTTCAGAATCTTCGGGATGGGCCCTTTGGCGATGATTTGGCGCCGTGTCAGCGCCATCATGAGGTTGACTTTGCCGTGCCAAAACTGGTGCGCTATGTCCGCCTTCATGCTCATCTGGACATCGGGCTTGAGTCCGGTATCATCACCCCAGAAGACATCGTAGAAGGCACCGGGCTGGGTTGGCGGCGCAGCGGCGTTGATCGTCGCAATTCCAGTCGGCTCGGTGTAGCGAAACTGGATGACGATCTTTCCCTCGCGGATACGCGGCGCGACGGCGGGGTTAATCTTGACGCGATCATAGAGCATGCCGAGGATGTGGTGTAACTCGGCCTCGTCCTTGAAGTAGGCCATCGTGGTCTCCGTTTTGTTACGTGTGTGAGTGTGTCAATTATACGATCAATGGGTGTACTGAGTCAACCCGCATAACGCACTGCGTCAAATTATGCACCAAAGCGACCCTCGCGGTCGCGCAGGCCCGCGAGCCACGCCTCACCAGACATGGGCCGCCGTCCGGCGGGCTGGATCTCGCGTAGCTCAAGGAGACCATCGCCCGTGGCCACGAGCGGGCCGCGCCCCGCACCCTGGCCAATGATCGTCCCCGGTGCCGATCCGCCTGCCCCGTCGCTCTCCTGTGTGGCTGCGATCAGTCGTAACCCTTGACCTCGCCAGATTGTCTGCGCACCGGGCCACGGGTCGTAGGCGCGTATCATCCGCTCGATCTGCACCGCTGAGAGCGCCCAGTCAACGGTGCCATCTCCCTTCTTCAGCATCGGGGTGACGGTAGCAAGATGATGATCCTGTGGCTGTGGTTCCCGCGATCCGGCGGCGTAGGCTGCCAGCGACTCGACCAGCAGGCGCGATCCGAGGGCAAACAGCGCATCGGTGAGCGGGCCAGCCTGCGCCGTCGGTGGCAGATCTACCTTTTCTTGGGCGAGAATCGGCCCGCTATCCATGCCCGCATCCAGGCGCATAATCGTCACGCCTGTCTGGGAATCCCCAGCCAGGATTGCACCGGCCACCGGGGACGGGCCACGGTGCAGGGGCAGGAGTGAAGGATGGATGTTCAGATAACCGAGGGGCGGAATGGTCAACACATTGCGGCGCAGAATTTCGCCATAGGCGGCCACCACGCCCACGTCGGGGTGCAGGGCGATGAGATGCTCCACCACCGCCGGATCGCGCAGGGTTTCGGGTTGAAGCACGGGGATGCCCAGTTCTCGCGCCGCCAACTTCACCGGCGGCGGCGTCAGTTGGCGCTGACGACCCGCAGGTCGGTCGGGTTGAGTCACGACTGCGACCAGTTCGTGTCCGGCAGCGGCCAGTGCCTTGAGCGGGAGTGTGGCGAAGGACGGGCTGCCCATAAAAACTATTCGCATGGATGAATTCCTGATGTAAACCACCACCCGCCTAAAGGCGGGGGCTTTGCTCTGGCGCTACCGACGAGTCGGCATCCGAGCAGTACGGCACGTTTACGGGTGCCCTACCGGGCGAACCCGGCAGCGAGTGCATATGCCGACGCATACGAC
>CAIXLU010000400.1 GCA_903920315.1 uncultured Oscillochloris sp. | reverse complement strand
GGGGGGGGGGTGGATTGACAGGTAGCGCAGCCGTGATAGACTTGTTACATAAGTGTAGACATTATTGTATACACTTATCACGCGCCTATGAGCGCAAGGAGCTATACCGATGAGTACGACAACGATTCGGGTCTCTGCAAAGACCCACCGTATCTTGACGTTGCTGGCTCAGAGTCAGCAGGAGTCGATCACCGATCTCGTTGATGCGGCAGTTGAGATCTACCGTCGCCAGCGGCTCTTGCACGAAACCAACGCGGCCTATGCGGCGCTGCGTGCCGACCCTGCTGCGTGGGCCGAGGAGCAAGAAGAGCGTGCGATCTGGGACGGGACGGTTGGGGATGGACTCACCGAGGGGGCATAAGCGATGGCGATTCAACCCTCACGTGGCGAGATCTGGACAGCAAACTTGAACCCGGTGCGCGGACACGAGCAGGCCGGTGAGCGCCCAGTGCTGATTGTCTCCACAAATATCTTTAACCACGGGCCGGCTGATATTGTGATTGTCGTGCCCATTACCCGTACCGCCCGGCGCATCCCCATGCATGTCGCGGTTGATCCACCAGAGGGAGGTCTCTCAGCGCAATCCTATCTGCTCTGTGATGGGGTGCGTGCGATTGCCCGTGAGCGATTAGGGAGTCGCCCGTGGGGAAGCCTCTCTGCCGCGACGATGGCCCAAGTTGAAGATCGGCTGCGCATCCTGCTGGAGCTGTAACAATCCCTCGATGGAATACATGGACAGAGGGAGGAACCACGCACGCCACGTGCGGAAGGGGCTTAACATGGACGAGTTCATCGCCGCCCTGCCCCCGGATCGGCAGCAGGCGATTCACGAGGGGGCCGCACGCCTCATCGCCGAGGAGCTGACGCTGCGCGAGATGCGGAAGGCGCGGGAGATCTCGCAGCGGGCGGTGGGCGCGGCCCTGCACGTCAACCAAGCCGCCGTTTCGAAGATCGAGCGTAAGGCAGATATGTATATCAGCACCCTGCGCGAGTACATTGAGGCGATGGGCGGCGCACTGGAGATTATCGCCCGCTTCCCCGATCACGCCCCGGTGCGGATTATCCAGTTTGAAGATCTCGGGGATGCGTAACGCATCCCTCGTGCGTCCCTGCCAACAACGCCCGCTTGGTCGAAACCAGGCGGGCGTTGTCATGTGGAAGATTGTCAAGGCACAAAAAAAGCCCCCGCCGGTGGGGGGGTGTGGGGCAGGGGCTGGGGGGCAGCTTAACGCAATGGGATGTATAGCACCTGGCCTTCCCATTCTCCGGGTTGGCTTGCAAGGATGAGAATGAGGAGATCCGCAATCGCTACCCCAAGCGGCACATCCTGGCGAACTTCGATCACACCGGGCATCGGGAGACCAGCGCTTACCCGCTCATAGGCAAAGCCGATCAGGGTTTCCTCATCCTGAGTAAGCACAACGCGGCCCTCTTGGGCAGCCCAGGCCAGCACGGTTGGATCATCGGCCTCGCGCAAACCCACGTCCTGCACACGCAGCAGATCGAGGTCAGGACGTCGACGGAGCAAACCACGCACGATAGCCCCGCGCACATTCTCATCGGCTAAGAGCTTCATGCCGCATCCTCTTGGGCCGCGATTCGTGCAGAGAGTCGTTCGCGGATACCGACAAGATTCGTATGGGCCTCATATGTTGCTCGTACGGCCTCGTACGCAGTCCTGCGCTGAACCATATACGCATCAACCGATTCTCGGTGCCATAGGTAGTAGGCAATCACCGCATAGACGCTGGCCAGCGTCAACGGGTAGTCTTGCGCAATCTCCTCCGGCGAGGCACCATCCTGGAAGGCACGAACTACAGTTTCTAGGTGAACCCGCGTGCCACTGATGCGGATCACCCCATCTGGTGTTCGTGTCAGGGGAACGGGTTGCGGCTCGATTGGCATACTCATCCTCGCTTTCGCTTGCTGTTGCTTCCTTACTCCGTATCCCTCCTACCCCCGCGCTCGCTCCTCGATGTCACGCAGCCTTACCGAGTACTGCATACTCAACGGCGAACGGGTTTTCCGTGCGCTTTGAGGCATTGAGGATCTCCATTCCCACGATCTGTCCATCCTTGTCATAGTCAATAACGATCCCAGGCCGATCCTCATCGCTCTCCTCAACCGCGACACTCGTGAAGATGATCCGCAGAATGTCAACCTCGGCATCATAGGTTACTTTCATGGCGTATTCCTCCAGTATTTCTCGATTTTGCTGGTGCGATAGACCGTTACCACAACCGCCGGATCAACCTGGTCAACAACAATCACGCGAAGCAAGAAGATGCGGCCTGCGCCGAAATCTACACGTGATTGGTAGGTGACTCGCCCACCTTGCTCAGGCACCACCTGTTCTGGGTTACTCAACACTGAATCAACGAGCATTTTGGGGATGCCGCGACGAACTAACTCTTCCTGAGCATGACGCGAATAGATAAATACAGGCATCGTGACTTCCCATATGGTTTTGCCTACACCTTCACCCTACCACACCCCCTACCCCCTCGTCCGCTCCTCAACCAGCCGCTCACCATAACCAAGCCACTTCTGAAATCGTGCAGGATCTTCGGCTAGTTCGTCAATGAGGGTTGCTAGATCCTGACGAACAAGGTGCAGTGCGCTCCCAGCTTTCAGCCATTCGCTTGCCAGCCGACGACCATCCTCTGGGGTGGCGTTGGGGTTGACCATCAACTCGGTGAGCTGATCGGGGCTGCCCTGAAGGGTATGCACGATCCTCAGCAGTAGGGAACCGCGTGTGTCGGTCTGCCCCTTTTCAATACGCTCTATAAGCGAATGATCTGTGCCGATTTTTTGCCCAAGAGCGTTACGGCTCACTCTATGAGCTTCTCTCAGAACCCGAATATATTCGCCTGTAGCATCAATACTCATAGCCTTATTTTAACCGCAAAACTGCGGTTGACATCTGTTATTTCTTGCGGTAATATCTCAGAAGATTTGCGGTAAATCTAATAGGGAGCTAAAACTATGAAACCCCAATCATTCCGTGCGGCGCTTGCGCAGAATCCTGAAGCGGTAGAAGAACTGTCAGATGATACGCTGCTGCGCTACACTCGCGGGAACTTCCCCAAAGCGGTGCAATGGTTGATTCGCTATCCGTCACTGCTCCGTGGGCTGGCTGATGATGCCGAACGCGAGATGGAGAAGCAGCCTAATGCAAAGGGAGGAACAAACCAATGACTACCACAATGATAACGTTCGAATACCGGGGCAATAACGTTGCCTTTGACCCAGCCGCGCAAATGTGGAACTTGAATGCCATGCACCAAGCGGCGGGGGGTACATCGCACAAGTCGCCTCACAAATGGTTAGGTCAGGTTCAGGCAAATGAATTGCTGGCGGCACTCGCTGAAGAAGAGGCGAAACTAGGCGAAATCTCGCCTAGTTTCGTGATCACTCGCGAAGGCCGCAACGGTGGCACCTGGGCTCACTGGCAGATCGCAGCGGCCTACGCGCACTACCTCGACGCACGGTTCTACTTGCAATGGAATCGCTGGGCGATGGAGCGGGCGCAGCAAGTCGCCAGCGGCGACGGCACCGCGCCACTGGCGCGGGTGGAGGCGCTGGCGTATCGGGTGGCGAAGCTAGAGGGGATGCGGAGCGCACAGGCCCAATCACACAGGCTCCTGGATCTGACCGCAGACGACGAAACGCAGATCCTCGCGCAGCTAGTGATCACCCACCACCGTGCAGATCGCCTCACCACCACCGAGATCGCCGCGCACCTCTCCGCGCAGGGCATTGACCTGGGTGCCTCGTTGCATGGGCAGCAAATGATCATCGCCGTCATCCTGAAACGCGCCGGAGTGGTGCAATCCGGTCGGCGGAACGTCGCGAATGGGCGTGCCCGCGCATGGGTAGGGGTAACGCTCGCCTGCGTCTAACCACTACACCCAAGGACACGCATCGTGACAAGCACTGCAGACCAAGTGTTAGCGCACTTAGCACCGTACAGTCTTAAAGACAAGGGGGGCGGGCGCTACACCAGCAACAGCCCACTGCGGCCCGGAAGCAACTCGCACGCCTTTAGCATGATGATTTCCGGGCCGGAGCACGGTGGATTTGTAGACTTTGTGAGCGGCGAACGGGGCAGTCTCTACCAGCTTGCCGAAAAACTCGGCATCAGGACGCCAACAACGAAGCCTACCACGCGCACGCTGGTGGCAACATACGACTACGTAGACGCGGACGGGACGCTCCTCTACCAGTCATGCCGCTACGAGCCAGGGCGTGACGGTCGGAAGAAAGACTTCACCCAGCGCGTGCCCGACGGGCATGGCGACTGGAGTTGGTCAATGGATGGCGTAACGCGGGTGCTGTATCGGCTGCCCGACGTAGCCGCCGCCGTAGCGGCTGAGGAAACCATCTACATTGTGGAAGGCGAGAAAGACGCGGACCAGCTCAGGCTCTATGGCCTCACCGCCACCACGAATGTAGCCGGGGCCGGGAAGTGGCGAACCGAGTACAGCGCCGTTCTCGATGGTGCCCATGTCGTCATTCTTCCCGACAACGACGCTCCCGGCGCGGCCCACGCCGTCACCGTAGCCACCAGTCTGGAAGGCATCGCCGCCAGCATTAAGGTTGTAGAACTGCCCGGTCTACCCCCCAAAGGCGACGTAAGCGACTGGCTCAACGCAGGCCATACCCTGGAAGAACTAGACGCCCTGATAGTGGACGCGCCGGAGTATACGCCCGCCCCGCTCACCCTGGCCACGCCAGTCACCTCGACCCTTGGCCCTACCGCCGCCCTGGCCAAATCCCTCATGGATGCAGGCTATCACTGCGTCCTGAACACGGAAACCGACGAAATCACGATCAACGGCGAGATGCTGAGCGATATCACCAGGGCGCTGCTACGGTCAAACGTGCGCGATCAGCATCTCGGGCCAATCGGCATCCTCGACGATGCACTCACCCTCCAGGCCAAACAACACGAACGGGCACCGATCCGCGACGGATTGGCAGAGCTGACGTGGGACGGAGCGGCACACATCGCCCGACTCAGCGCGTGCCTCCAGACAAAGAATGATGAAGTCGTCGTCTACGCTGACGGCCGGCGGCGGCGGGCGGCAGACGTGTACCTCTTGCGGTGGCTGCTCGGAGCGGTAGGCCGCGTCTTCAACGCCGAGCAAAACGCCATGATCGTGCTTGACGGGCCGCAGGGCATCGGCAAAAGCTCCTTCGTCAAGTGGCTTGGCGGGGTGCTCACCGGCGTCTACTGCGAAGAAAGCATCAGCCCGCAGGACAAAGACTGTCTGTTAAGGCTCACCCGCACGCTGGTGTGGGAAGCGGGCGAACTGGACGCCACCACCCGCAAACACGATGTTGCAGCATTGAAACACTTCCTGACTAGATCGAGCGTCACAGCGCGGCGGGCCTACGGACGCCACGATGTGACCAAGCCCGTACTGACCAGCTTCATTGGCACGGTGAACACCAACGGAAACGGCTTTTTACCCGACCCAACGGGCAATCGGCGCTACCTCGTGCTGACTCTCACCGGCATTGATTGGAGCTACCAGCGTCTCGACCCGCGCCAGGTGTGGGCCGAGGCGGTCGCCCGCTACCAGCGTGGCGAACGCGGAAATCTCTCAGGCGACGAAGCAACATACCGTGACCGAACGAACGCCGAGCAGCACCAGCTCACAGGTTTAATGGACGACTGGCTCAACATGTACTTCGTTTTAACCGGGAACGACAGCGACATGATGACCAGTGGCGAGATCGCCGTGTACCTGAGCGACAAAAACATCACGGTAGGCAATAACAGCCAAGCCGCAGCAATGGTCATTGCTGATGCGCTCACTCGTGCGGGGGTGAAGAAAGCTGACCGGCGGGCCGCAAAAGCCTACTACGGGACATTTCAGCGGGCATGGGCAGGCATCGCAACCCGCAATTCCGATCCAGCCGATCCAGCCCGATCCACCCTTTCCCCAATGGCTGGATCATCCCGTCAGCAAGCATCAAACATCAATTCTGATCCACCCGATCCACCCTCAAAGGCAACATTACGGAATCAGTCTGCGGAACCTGACATGGGGGTAGATTCCGCATGCCTCTCAGAGTCTTCAGAATTGGCTGGATCGGGTGGTTCGGCTGGATCACGGCATATAGACGCGATCCAGCCTTCGGGCAGGCTGGATCGGGGTGGATCGGGTTCTGATGAACTCCCCGCAGGCTACCGCCTAGAGAAATGTGACCATAAGGGCAATCGAACGGCCTACGGCATCCACTGGCACGGCATTGGGCCAAACGGCGAAGTTACGGAACCAGAGCAACACCGCGACAGCGCCATCAGCGCGGCATGGAAGCGGTCTAAAGCATCTTAGGGAGAGTTCTATGACCACAACGACTCGCAAAGAACCAGACACCTACCTCACCTATGCAGAGGTAGCCAAGCGGTGGAAGTGCAGCAAGGCAACCGTGCAGCGGCGGGTTCGCAGCGGCAAGCTAGAGGTGTTTGGGAGCGGCAATTTTATTCGCATCTCACGCCAGTCGCTCCTGGACTACGAAGCGGCTGACAAGCGCCGGAGATCCTGATGGCCAAGCGCGATTATGGTGACGGAACTACTTACGAGGAGAGCGAGGGCCGCTGGCGTGCGGCCCTCGTGATTGATGGCAAGGTTGTGCGGCGACGGGCTGGCAGTGAACGCGAAGCCAAAGCGATCCTCAAGGAATTGCGCCAGCAGCGAGATGAAGGTCTGAACGTTGGCGACGGCCTGCAGACGCTCACGCAATGGCTAGAGCATTGGTTAAGCACCATCCTCCCCGGCAAGGAGATCAAAGCCAAGACTCTGGTTAGCCATCGCTACATCGTAGAACACTACATTGAACCCTACCTGGGCAAATACAAACTTGTCCATCTGACCGCCCACCACATAGACCACTGGCAGCGCACGCTACGGCAGAAGGGTTTAGCCATAGGCACCATCACCAATGCCCGTAGGCGGCTCCACACGGCCCTAGAAATAGCCCGCAAGCGAAAGCTGATACTGGACAACGTTGTGGGACTCACCGAGAGCCTCCGCGAACCTGTGAAGCGACTGGAGACGGGAAGTACAGTGCTTGGCGAACAGCAGATCAAACAACTCCTGCATGAGCTGCACGACCACCGCCTCTACGCCCTCTACGCCCTCGCATGCTCGTTAGGGCTGCGCCAAGCCGAGCTGATGGGCCTGCGCTGGGGCGCAATCAACCTAGAGGCAGGCACGCTTATCGTCAGGGAGCAGCTCCAGCGAGTAGCGGGCAAGATACACCGTGAACTGACCACCAAAGGCGGCAAGGATCGCACGCTCTACCTCAGTGCGGCGCACAGTGAACTACTGCGCCAGCACCAGGCGCGACAGGAGCGCGAGCAGACGCTGTTCGGCGACCTGTGGCGGGGCGAGGATCTGGTGTTTGTGAGTGCGGATGGCACACCATTGGAAGCGGGCGCACTCCGCCGCCAATTCAAGCGAGCGCTGGTGCGTGCGAAACTGCCCGAGGTGACATTTCACAGCCTACGGCACTCGGCAGGCTCGATCATGCTGGCAAATGGGGCACACCTCGTAGATGTAAGCAGGGTTTTGGGCCATGCCAATCCTGCGATTACCGCCCGCATTTACAGCCATTCCTTTGAGGTAGGTCAACGTGCGGCGGTCGCCGCTGCCGCCAAAGCACTTTTTTAGCCAATCGCTCCCATCATCGCTCCCACCCACACAAAAACGCGGAACCCTCTTGCGAGAATTCCGCGTCCTACCGTGGTGGAGCGACGGGGAATCGAACCCCGAACCTCCTGCTTGCAAAGCAGGCGCTCTCCCAGCTAAGCTATCGCCCCACGTGTGACACACAATATGCAATGCGTGTTTCCACACATTGCATATTGTGTGTCTGGTGGGCGTAGGTGGACTCGAACCACCGACCTCGATCTTATCAGGATCGCGCTCTAACCAACTGAGCTATACGCCCAAACAACGTTTCTGAGTATAGCATACACTCTAAGGTATGTCAAATTTACCCGATGTCGTGTGCGCTTCTGCTCTCATCCCTCGACCCGCTCCTCAAATATGCTATACTCATCGGCGGTATCTGTTATCCGCAGCCCCGTAGGAATTACTGATGGCGACCCAGGACTCTGATGTTCGTGTTATACCCAATGTTACTTATATTGTCGTCAACCAAGAGGACCTTGAGAAACTCTATCGGGTGATCATCGAGAATGATGATGTGACTCCGATGGACTTTGTGGTGATGGTGCTACGCACGTTCTTTGGCCTCAGTCTGGACGATGCCCTGAATGTGATGCTCACTGCGCATAACGAGGGCCACGCTCTGGTGACGACCCTCCCCCTTAACGAGGCACAGGAGCGCGTGTATCGCGCACATACGGTCGCTCGTGAGGAGGGCTATCCCCTCACTTTTTATCTTGAACCTGACTCATGACTCGTGATGTCCCTCGGTTACGCATCACGCATGACGTACTATACCTGGAGTAACAATGCATACCCGGCCCCGTATCGCCGCACTGCTGCTGTTCTGGTCGTTTCTGCTCGTCGCCTGTGGTCCATCTGCCGACGCTGCTGTTGTCCCTCGCTCGACGATTGCTCCGACCGTCGCCCCTTCCTCTGTCCCTTCTCCCACACTTATCCCCGTCTTCGCCGCAGGATCGCGGGTCGCAGGGGTTGATGTGGCAGGTCTGGACATTAGTGCCGCCCGCGAGCGCCTCGTCGCTGCGCTCACTATCACACCTGCGCCGCTTGATCTGCGGGTTGATGATGTGTCGTTGACGATTGACCCGCAGACAATCGGGCGATCTGTGTCGGTCGAAGATCTCCTCAGCCAGGCGCGTGTGGCTCTGGGTACCGGGAAGCCGGTCAGTCTGCCACTTACGATCAGTCTGAATGAGACCGCTCTGCGTGCCCAGCTCGTTTCCCTGGCCAACCGCGTCGCCACTCCGGCCCAGATCAGTGTGATTAGTTCCACCAAGATCATTTCGCGTAGCTTCGCCTATACGCCCGGCACAACCCTTGATGTTGATGCCGCTCTCTCGCGCATTCGCGCCGCGCTCTCCTTTGCCCGACCCGCCACTACCCTCGCGCTGACTCTCACCGAGGATCCGGTTGTCCCACAGGTGAGCAATGAGCGAATCCTCGCCGAGGTTCAGTCCATGGCCGGCCAGTGGAGCGGTGTGATCGGCTTTCACCTCCACGATCTAAAGACTGGCACCGAGGTGCGCTTTCACGATAAGACGGTCTTTGCCGGGGCGAGTACGATCAAAGTCGCGATTATGCTGAACGCCTATATTAATCTGCCAAAGTTTACCAAAGAGCAGGAGCTTTGGCTCGATGAGATGATCAAGTATAGCGACAATATCGCGGCAAATAGCCTGCTGGCGGCGGCTGTCGGTGGCACCAGCACCGAGTCTGCCTTCGCGGGCGCTACGCAGATGAGCAAAATGCTCGCCAACGACCTTGGTTTGAAGAATATCTACCTCTACGTCCCCTATGAGGCGCTGGACTATATTCAGCAAAAAAAGATCAAATATACATGTGGTCCCCAAGATCCGGTCGGTGAGAAGCCCTACACAGAGACGGGCTGCGCCCTGCGGGCCACGCCCTTCGCAATCGCCCAGATTTATGAGGTGATTGATACCTGCGCCAAGGGCGGCGGGGTGCTGCCTGAGAAGTTTGCAAAGCTTAGCCCCACGCGCTGCCAGCAGATGCTTGACCGCCTGGCCACCAACGACGACAAAACACGCATGGTAGCCGGTCTGCCCAATGGTACCCGCGCTGAGCATAAGAGCGGCTGGATCGAAAACCTCCAGGCGGATAACGGTATTATCCGCTCACCCGGAGGCGATTATGCGCTGGCGATATATGTCTACAAGAAACTGCCCAAGGGTGTGTTTATGTGGACGGACGAGCAAATGGCTCCTGTGGTGGCGGCCTTCTCGCGGCTGGCGTATACGGCGTATAACCCGGTGAAGCTGAAGAAGTAGGCAAAAATAGCCGATAGCCGATAGCCGATAGCCGGGCGTCAGCGGCTCTTTTCATTGGGTGTTGTGCGCGAATCGTATGGACGGCTGAGGAGAATTTTTCGATGAGTTGTTGCCACCATTGTCGTGACGCCGAGAACCTGTTCGACCGGCGCGACGCACGGCGTCGCCTCGTGCGCTACCAGCGGCGCGGCCCCGAGGGAACAACCCGGCTTCTGGTTGACGCCCTGCGCGCTGCGGGGGTCGTGGGCGCAACCATCCTGGACATTGGCGGCGGTGCCGGTGTTATCCATCACGAATTGCTGCGTGCGGGTGCCGCCCGAGCCACGGATATTGACGCCTCATCGGCGTATCTCGCTGCCGCCCGCGCTGAAAGCGAGCGGCACGGTTACGCTGAGAGAGTCACCTACATCCACGGCGATTTTGTGGCTCTCGCCGACACCGTGGCCACCGCCGATATTGTCACGCTCGACCGGGTTGTCTGCTGCTACCCGGATATGGCGGCGCTGGTTGAGGCGGCAGCCTCCCACGCCGGGCGGCTCCTCGGCCTCGTCTACCCACGTGACGTATGGTGGGTGCGGGCAGGAGTACGAGTGGGTAATCTGGGATTGGCAATCGAACGCTCGGCCTTCCGCATCTTCTGCCACCCGACTTCCGCTGTGGATGCGGCGATCCGGCAGGCGGGATTCACCCAGCGGCTCCAGCAGAATCGCGGCATGTGGCAGGTGGTTCTCTACGCACGGGATCAACGTGAGAATAGCCGATAGCCGATAGCCGATAGCCGATAATCGGGCATCAGCGACACTTCTCACTCTTTGCGTCTTCGCGCCTGTGCGTCACATGCGCGGATGGTCTGACGCAGAGGCGCAAAGACGCAAAAATTCAGCCTGACCGCGTTCGGTCTGTGATACTACGCTACTTTGCGGCGCTCAAGCTCGGCCAGGATCTCGGCGTGCTTCTGCTTTGTAATCGGATAAAAGGCAGTAACGATCATGCCCGCGATCAGGGCGACTGTCGGTACCGGGCCGATCATCCAGCGCAGGGCGAGCAGGGCGCTGGCTGGCTGCTGACCAGGATCGAATTTGCCGTCGTAGCCAGCCGAGTTGAGGACTGCGCCCACCATAAACAGTCCAGCGGCGAGGCCAAACTTCTGGAGCAGAACCATCAGACCGTAGTACATGCCCTCGCGGCGTCTCCCGGTGCGCAGTTCATCGTAGTCAATCACATCAGGCATCATGCTCCAGGGGATAATGTAGCCTGTGGCGACGCCGACCCCCGCAAGCACCGCCAGCAGAATCGCCAGCCCCACCTGCTGCGGCTGCACAAAGAAGAGAACGCTCTGCACGCCGATCCAGAACGTCATACCGATCATATAGACGGCCTTTTTGCCGATACGTGGGCAAATCGCATTCCACACAAACAAGAAGACGAACGCGGAACCTTGCACGGCAAAGAGCATGATCGGCACGATGTCGCCGGGACTGCTAAATGTTAGGCCGATGACGCTCAGCGGAAACTGGCGCACGCTGCCCAACCAGTAGGCGACATAGGGGACAAGGACGGTAGATGTGATCTGGATAGCCAACCACGAGAAGAGGTATATCCCGATCACAAAGAGGTACGGCCTATTACTGAAGGTGGTGCGCAACTGTTCGCCCAGGCTCACCTGTTCCTCGTCATCGCTGCGAAATCGCTCGCGTGTCCCCCAGAAACACCAAAGCAGCGGCGGAACGCAGACGATTCCCCAGATCACACCGGAGACGAGGTAGCCGGTTGTTGCATCGGCAAATCTGCCCACGATGAGTGGGTGGAGGACAGCGACAATCAGGCTCCCACCAATGCTGAAGGCGAAGCGGAAGGCATTCAGGCTGGTACGCTCATCGTAATCCTGGGTCAACTCAGGCGTGAGGGCCGTGTAGGGCACATTCACGACTGTAAAGGCCGCATTGAGCAGCACACCCACAACAATGTAGTAGATAAATTTGCCCGTGTCATCGAAGGGCGGCACGATCCACTGAAGCGCAAAGACGATCCCAAACGGCACCGCGCCAAATAGAATCCAGGGTCGCCGACGCCCCCAGCGCGAGTGGGTGCGATCAGAGAGCCAGCCAACCACCGGATCGTTGACAGCGTCCCAGATGGTGAGGATGCTGCGCACAGATCCGGCTGCCAGCGGGTTGAGCCCCGCCACCTCGGTGAGGAAGACAAACTGGAAGAAAGAAATGACGATGGTGACAATGGCGGGGGCGAGATCTCCGGCACCAAAGGCGAGCTTGGCGTTGAGCGACAGACGTTCGGCGGGCGCGGTGACGACGTTGTCGGCCATAGGGTTTCCTTACGATACGAGCGAGAGTAAAGTGGGATATAACCCTATTCTAGCATGGAAAAAATCGTAAATTCTATGGACTAGCACTCCGCCGGTGCCCGCACGTCCACCGTCTTACCATACCCGCTAAAAACAATTGTCCAGGTACTCGGTGCAGCAGCATCGCTGGCGGTATCTACCAGTACCAGCTTACTGGCGCGCAGGGTCTCCGCATCGGCCCAGAGATCTACTGCCACCGACCCGGTGCCCAGCAATCCCATACTGATCGGCTGGAGCTTGGCACCCGCGATTGTTCCGCTCACGTGGTAGCTGGGCTTGCCGGCCAAATCCTCGCGACCCACCAGCCGAATGTTGTCAAATCCGTTCTGGAGCAGATATTCAACGCCCTGCTGTGGGTCAAAGAGAATGGCCGGGTTGAAGCTACTGCCCGGTTCCAGGCAACCCCAGGTGCGGGTAATCGGGTTGGTGATGTATTGCTTACCCGCCAGAGCCACGGTGCGGATCTCAGCAACCCCGCCGCTGGCACTGACATTGAGGATCGCCAGGACGCTATCGGGCCGCTTGAGGTCGCCCTCCATACTCGTAAGTGTGAAGACACGAGCCGCATCAGCCAGAACCGGCGTACCGCTCAGGGTAATCGCAAAATGGACACTCTGGGCGGCCTGGGTGGCTCGCCCGATCTGGGTGCTAAGCTCGCGTGGGGTGAGCGTGGGGGCGGGTGTGGGCTGGGCCGCGCCGCCACACGCAACCAGCAGACCGACTAGGATGATCACAATAATGCGACGGTGGAACACAGAAACCTCGTGCTAGGCGACCCGACCCCCAGCCCCTTCCCCACGCGGGGGGGAGGGGAGCCGGACAGCTTTCTGGTGCGGAATACCCCCTCTCCCACCAGGGGAGAGGGGGCATGGGGAGAGGGGGTGCACTGACTTTGCATCAGCCCTGGGATGCTGCCGGTAGACGTATCGTTTAGGAAACGACTGGCCGGAACTTATACCCATAGACGAGAACCCCATCCTCGCCGGTGTCAACCAGTTTGCGGGTAACCATCTCGACCGGCAGACCGATTGACAGATCACCTTCGGCGCAATCAGTGAGTTGCGCAGTGACGAGTGGCCCCTCAACGAGGCGCACCATGGCCACGGGGTAGGGGGCCATACCCTCATAGCCATCAGGAACTTGGCGCAGCACGCTGAAACTGTAGATCTCGCCGCGCCCGCTGAGGGCGACGGGCTCCCATGTGTCGGCTTCCTCGCCAAGAGCGGTTGACTGGGGTGGGAAGCGCACCGTGCCGGAGGTGCGGTTGCGCTGGCCCTCAAGGCGGTAGCGGGCGGCGCGACCGCGCCAATGTCGGGCGATTTCCATACGAAAAGCTCCTTTGGCTCCGCGCCGTGCCGCCCGTGAGAAGGCGTGCTACCGGCCGGAGGAATTCATAAGGGCAACAAATGCGGCACCAAAGACAACACCAACGCAGCCGGCGATCACCAGGACGATCGCCACCTCGATCAGGATGACGTAGAGTGCCTTCTGGCTGGGCAGGTTCATGCCCGACTGGATGGCGAGGTAAGCCAGGTAGAAATTGTAGATCGCCAGGGCGATCATAGCGATTGGGCCGAGAAACGGGACCAGGCCAAGAATACTGCTGGCAACCGTCAGCGGCGCACTAAACAGGGAGAAGCCCCAGGCCAACTCGCCGAAGCTTCCGGTGCCCCCAAAGGCCCGGCCTAGTCCAAACGTGATGCCCCACGAAATCAGCAGGCCGATGATCGTACCAAAAATCGCGCCGCTGATGGTAGAGCCAACACCCCCGCCCGTACCGCTGATCTGCGCCCCGATTGCCCCCAGGATCGCGTTAATCACGCCTGCTATCACCGAGTAGATCAGTGCCCAGCCTAGGTTATCCTTCTCGTGTTCCTCGAACGTAGCAACCGATGGCTTGGTTAGCACTGCGATACTGCCGTTGATCATTTCCTGAAACATGCTTGCTCCTTCACTATTCATAGTGCGGATACGCAATTTCATTGTATCGGGGAAATCGTACGTCGTAAAGCCCCCCTGGCACTGTATAGCAGAGCAAACAGTGCAAAGAATGCTTTACATTCGTACTTGCCCATATGCAAGATTATGTTCGCATGTTCCAGGAACCGAGTCCCATTTACAAGGATTCCGCCACCAGCACGCTGGTTGCGGCGGTGACGCCGACTCCGCCGAGGCATTGGGCTAACGCCACGCGGGCACCGGGAACCTGTGTTGGGCCGGCGACGCCCTTCAACTGGCGGACAAGCTCAACTACCTGATAGACTCCGCTGGCCCCGGCGATGTCGCCACGGGCCTTGTAGCCACCGGCGGTGGCCAGGGGCGTGCGACCAGAGGGGGCGATGGCTCCATCTGCGGCATGGCGCGGCGCGGTGCCGCGCTCGTAGAAGCCGATTGACTCCAGGGCTAGTGCCGCCGTGATGCCGTGGGGGTCGCTGAGTTCAAGAACCTGCACATCGCCGATGCCCAGGTGGGCACGGCCAAGGGCGACGTGCGCGCTGGCCCGTGATGCCGCGAGATCAAGCGGATCGGGCCGGGCCGCGAGGGCCGTGATGTCGCTGCCAATTGCCGTGCCGGCCAGTCGCACCAGCGGGCCGGACAGTTCACGGGCGATGCGCTCCGAGGCGATAATCAGCGCCGCAGCGCCATCGGCGACGCTGGAGCAGTCGAGCATATTCAGGGGCGAGGCGATCTGGCCCGCCTTGCGGTATTTATCTGCGCTAATGCCGAAGCGGTAGAGAGCCTGCGGATTCTTCGCCGCGTTGGCGTGGGCATTCACGGGGAAAGGGGCAAACACCTCGGGGGCGTAGCCATGTTCAAACAGGTAGCGCCGCATCAGCAGCGCCCACTGCGCCGTAAGGGTGATACCGTGAATACCCTCAGCCTCGGCGTCGGTGGCCAGGGCTAGGGCCGCCTCCAGTGCGCCATCAAGCCGATCAGTTACCTTTTCGGCACCAAGGACCACCGCCACGTCGCACGATCCGCTGGCCACTGCCTGCGCAGCCTGATGCAGAGCGGCCCCGCCACTGGCTCCCGCCGCCTCGATCCGCAAGGCAGGTACGCCCGCCAGACCAACCGCCGTCGCCAGATACGCACCAAGCTGGCTCTGCGAAGCCATAATCTCGCCCAGGGCGTTGGCGACATACACCGCCCCGACGCGCGTGGCGTCTAGGCCGGGAACCTGGGCGAAGGCCGCTCGCACCGCCTCGCTGGCCAAGTCAGCCAGACTCCGTCCGTAATGCTCGGCCACCGGCGTGGCCCCCGCGCCAATAATATAGACATTTGTCATATTCATCTATCCCATTACCAGCTTGCCGCGCCACTTCGCGTAGATCGCATAGTCTATGAACTCTGCACGGGCCAGGTACGCCGCCGTAAGCGGGGCACGCGCACGGCGCTCCAGGATGGCTTCCGTCACCGTCAGGGCGTAGGCGTCGGAGCCTGCGCCGCTTCCGTAGGACGTCACGAAGATCGTGTCGCCGGGCGAGGCTACGTCCAGGGTTGCGCAGAGACCGGCCAGGGCTGCGCCCGAGTAGGTGTTGCCGATCTGCGGCGAAAGCAGGCCAGGGGCGATCTGGGCATCAGTGAAGCCGAGACGTTTAGCGACGGCCTGGGGGAATTTGGCGTTGGGCTGATGGAAGATAGCGTAGGTGAAGTCGCCGGGCTTGCGATCAAGATCACTAAGCAGCCGACGGGCCGCGCTCTCGATGGTGTGGAAGTAGGCTGGCTCGCCGGTGAAGCGGTTGCCGTGCGTCGGGTAGGGCCGGTCGGCGCGGCGGTAGAAGTCGGGCGTATCGGTGACATACGAGACCGTCGCCTCAATGGTCGCCAAAGCCTGATCCGCCGGGCCGATCAGCAGGGCTGCCGCGCCCGCCGAGGCGGTATATTCGAGGGCATCGCCAGGGCGACCCTGGGCCGTATCGGCACCGACGGCCAGCACGTAGTCGGCCATACCACTGCCGACCATGGCCATACCCGCTGTCAGCGCCTCGCTGCCGGCCTTGCAGGCAAACTCCCAGTCAGCCGCACTCACCCAGGGGGCGGCCCCGATGGCCTCAGCGACAATCGTGCCCGAGGGCTTGACGCTGTAGGGGTGGCTCTCTGATCCGATCCAGACCGCACCCAGACGCTCAGCAGGCACCTGGGCGCGGGCCAGGGCACTACGAGCAGCCTCAATAGACATCGTGATCGTATCCTCGTCTGGCCCCGGCACGCTCTTCGAGTCCACCGGCACCCCGCCCTGCCCATCCGTCCAGACTCGCGCAATCTCCTTGGCGGCGATCCGATAGCGCGGCACGTACACCCCGTAGCCAACCAGGCCCACAGGGCGACTCGGCTTCATCATGCGAATATTCCCCTTATGCATATTTTAGATTTTAGATTTTAGATTTTAGATTGCAGATTGCAGGTTGCAGATTGCAGGTTGCAGATGTACCGCAACAGGATTTTGAAACAACATGCCTTAGCTATTGTATTGTTACAGGTAGGCGACTGGGAGCCTGCCACCTGCCACCTGCCACCTGCCACCTGCCACCTGCCACCTGTCACCTGCTAGCGGTACTAGTGGTGCAACTCCGCAACCAGTTCCTGGGCGCGGGCGGGCTTAATGTTCCGCTCCTCAACCATCCGGCGGGCGATCTCGTCAATCAGAATACCGTGGGCACCGGCCGCCATCGCGATCTGGCGGGCGTGCAGGCCCATGTGGCCCTGCTGGATGCCCTCGGTCGCCAGGGCGCGCATTGCGGCCAGGTTCGAGGCGAGGCCAGCGCATGCGCAGATACCGGCCAGTTCGTCTGCCGATTTCACGTGGAGCAGCTTGAGCGCCGCCTGGGCCGCCGGGTGAACCTTGGTGGCCCCGCCCACAATACCTACGGCCATCGGCATTTCCAGCGTACCTACCAGGTTGCCTTCATCGTCGCGCTCCCAGGTACTCAGCGACGTATACTGGCCGCTGCGTGCGGCGTAGGCGTGGGCACCGGCCTCGATTGCCCGCCAATCGTTGCCCGTCGCCACAATCACCGGGTCTACGCCGTTGAGGATGCCCTTGTTGTGCGTTGCGGCCCGGTACGGATCTACGGCGGCGAAGGCGTAAGCCCACATAATCCCCTCGGCAACCTCCTCACCGGAGAGGCCATCGCGCTCAAGGGCCGAAATCGGCACCACGCAGCGGGCGCGAGCCAGACGGCGGTCGCTCAGATTCGAGAGAATGCGCAGATACGCCTTCCCGCCGGTGAGTCCCTCCAGCAGCGGGGCGACTGCCTCGCACATACTGTTGATCGCGTTTGCGCCCATCGCATCGCGGCAGTCCACGATCAGGTGGACAACCATCATCGCGCCCATCGGGCTGGTGGTGAAGTAATGCACCTCCACATCGCGGGCACCGCCGCCGAGAGTGATCAGCGAGCGGCTCTGGGCATTCGCCAAACGTAGGATCTCGGCCTTGTGGGCCATAATATCAACGCGGGCGCTGTTCGGCGCAGCCACATGCACAAGCTGGATCTGGCCGATCATCAGCGGCTCGCTGGTGCTAGCCTCAAACCCGCCACCGTCCCGCACCATGCGTGCGGCGTAACTGGCACCGGCCACAATCGAGGGTTCCTCGACCACCATCGGGATCAGGTAATCGCGCCCGTTAATCTGAAAGTTCGTCGCAATACCCAGCGGCAGATTGTATGTGCCAATCACATTCTCAATCATCTTGTCGGCACGCTCAATTGTGAGTACGCCGTGTCCACCGTGAAGCATCCTCAGGTCTTCATCAACGAGGCCATCGAACGACTTGACCACCTGAAGCCGCTCAAAAGGATTAAGTTGGTAGAACCCTTGCAGCCGGGAGTTATTTGTACCCATAAATCTATGTAACCTCCGCTCATGACAGGATGCTCAGTATCTGTGCCTGCGAGCGATTGTAGCATGGCTCCGCCTTCTGGATACCCCAAAAAAGCTCTCAAAACCTATCAGGCCGCTGTCTGAGGCTGTCAGATGGGTGGTAAAATGGGCGGTATGCGACGATTGCTTACCTTGCTGCTTATCCTGACCTTGAGTGGATGCGCGTCCGCCCAGGTTGTTCCTGCTGCGTCACCGCCGCCTCAACCGACCATCTCGACCGTCGCCGAGAGGTTAATCAGCCCGCCCCAGGGCCGCGTTGAGGTGATCGGCTACCTCTACCGCACTGCGGAGGGGTCGTCCCTGGTGGGCGGGTTGAGTTTTAGCCAAGGCGAGATTCCGACACCTCTGGCCGAAGCCGGGGCGATCTGGCTCCCTAGTCCGCCAGCTTTACCCACCAATACTGCGATCAGTTCAGTCGGGACGATGACCTACGTGATCGTCCGCGCCACGGGTCAACTCAGTTCCACGGGCAGCTACGGGCCGGGTGGCGGCTATGTCTACCAGCTCACCGATGCATCTCTGGAAGCGTTAAGCGTGCGCGACCTGACCATGAAGCTGCTGCTCGATAACAGCGGGATCTACGATAACCAGCCCGTTCACCTATCGGGACAAATCCTGCTCGGCACATCAACCGCGCTCCTGGTTGACCAGCTCGGCGGCGGTGGCGTGCCCACCTCAAGCGCCCAACAGATCAAGCTCATCGGCGTGATCGAGGGTGATTCACTGCGCACCCGGCTGACCGCCAGTTCAGGCGGAACTGCCCATTTCGGCCCCGTGCAGATCATCGGCATCTGGCGTCGCAGCAACCTCTACCCGCTGGCGATTATTCCTGGCTGAGAGTGCGTAACACTCTGCAGCCGGTAGTAGGCGAAGGTGCGGTCGTAGCGGAATCCACACGACTCGTAGAGACCCCGGGCGGAGACGTTCGTGGTCTCAACGTCAATACGGATGCGGCTCTGTCCCTTGGCAGTCATCTGGCCGAGAGCGTGCAGAAGCAGGTGTCGGCCCACGCCACGCCCGTGAAGCTCTGGTAACACGCCGAAGGTCGTGATGTAGATCCAGCCGTTGTCCTCAACTAGGCGTAGAGTGCCCACGAGTCGCTGATCGTGCAGACCGACGATGAAGCGGTTTGTTGGGTGAGTAAGCCTGCGGGAAACAAAGCTCTGCATCATCGGTAGCGGGTCGCCGAAAGCGGCGGATAGCACGGTAGCAAGGCTGTTCGTGTCGGCACGATCAGCAGGGCGGATGTGGAGATCGGGCATGGGTGCGGGCGGGGGCGGCACAGCAGTTATGTCAAGTGAAAGACGATGCTCAGCCAAGCTCAGGTGGGCACCGAGGGCAGCGGCAAAGGCACGCCCCGACTCAGCGGCCATGTCGGAGACAAAGACAGCGTCCCCCGCGCCGCGACTGGCAACGTGGGCATTGACCGCCGTCGCCAAGCCCCTGCCGATCCCACGGCGGTGCCAGGCAGGCGAGACACAAAGACACGCCTCAGCCTGGGGGCCAAAATCAATTTGGGCGATGCCAACCAGTTCGTCTCCATGATGAGCCAGCAATACGGTGGAGTCGGGATCAGCCGCAGGAATGATCGGCAGATCCAGACCTTCGGCCTGATTGCATTCATGCACCAAAGCGCGAGCGGCATGGAAGACCTTGGCACTCAGCGACGTAGGGAGAGTAATAAGAACGCTCACACAGCTTCCTTGGGCAGAATCAATAGGGGTCAGTGCCACAATGTCATCGGCTCTGCTATGGTACCAGATTCTCCTTATCACCTTGCCGCACGGAATGTTCTCGCGTAGAATAGGGCCGAATTCGCCGTATATCACAGCGTCAATCAATGAGGAAGCAACGCAATGGACTTTCAGCACAGCGATGATCAGCAGATGCTCCGCGATATGGTACGTCAGTTTGCAGAGAAAGAGGCTCGGCCCACGGTTGCCGAGCGCGATGAGCTTGGCATCTGGCCCGATGCTTTGGTGAAGCAGATGGGCGAGCTTGGCCTGCTCGGTGTAGCGGTAAAGGAAGAGAATGGCGGTGCCGGACTCGACTATATCTCCTACGCAATTGTGATTGAGGAACTCAGCCGGGTAGATGCGTCTCTGGGCGTGATCGCCTCAGTGAACAACTCGCTGGTCTGCTACGGTATCGAGAAGTTCGGCACGGAGGAGCAGAAACGCGAGATTCTTACGCCATTGGCCGCCGGTCGCACCCTCGGTGCCTTCTCACTCAGCGAACCCGGTGCCGGCTCCGATGCCGCCGCCCAGCGCACCACCGCCGTTCGCGACGGTGACTTCTATGTGATTAACGGGGTAAAGAACTGGGTGACGAACGGTGATCACGCCGACACGATCATCCTCATGGCGATAACCGACCCGTCCAAGGGCGTCAAGGGCATCACCGCCTTCCTGGTTGACACCCAACAGCCCGGCTGCCGTGTGGTGAAGGTGGAGAATAAGCTGGGCATTCGCAGTGCCCACAGCTCACAGATGGCCTACGACGACTGCCGTGTGCCAGTTTCGCGCAGGCTCGGCGAGGAGGGCCAGGGCTTCAAGATCGCCATGACCATCCTCAACGCCGGGCGCATCGGCATTGCCGCTCAGGCTCTCGGCATCGCTCAGGGAGCTTACGAGGCCGCCCTTGCCTACACCAAGGTGCGCGAGCAGTTTGGCAAGCCCATCCACGAGTTCCAGGCCGTCGGGTTTACCCTCGCCGACATGGCCACCCGGATTAAGGCTGCCCGCTTGCTTGTCTACGAGGCCGCTTGGCGCAAGGATCAGGGGCTTGATTATGTCAAGGACGCCGCGATGGCCAAGGTTTTCGCCTCGGAGACGGCCATGTGGACAGCGACGAAGGCCGTGCAGTTACACGGATCAAACGGCTACTCCAAAGAGTACCCAGTCGAGCGCTTCTTCCGCGACGCCAAGATCACCGAGATCTACGAGGGCACCAGCGAGATCCAGCGTCTGGTGATTTCGCGCGAGATTACGAGGGACTAAGACAAGGGGTCAGGAGTCAGGGGTCAGGGGTCAGGGGGTGCGACGTTCGTAGTGGGCGCTTCAGTGCCTGTGCGGCTGAAGCCGCCACTATGAACGTCGCACACTGATTCGCAATCCCTGCACTAATCAATCACGACCACGTAAATCTCCTGCGGGCCGTGGATGCCAAGGGAGAGGGTCATCTCGATGTCGGCGGTACGCGAGGGGCCGGTGATCAGGGTGAGATTGCTGGTGTCGGTGAAGATGTCGGTGCCGTAGCGGGCACGGACATGGGCCAGGGCGTCGCCGAGACCCCGCACGAGTTGATCTGAGCGCAGGACGGCGATATGGTACGGGGCCAGAAGCGAGGCAAGGCGCGGGCGCCCTGGCCCGTGGCACAGCAGCAGGCTACCGCTCTCGGCAATGCCTCCATCAGCACCAGAAATACAGACCGTGATTGGATCAAGAGTCTGGAGCCGAGATGTGCGCTCGTCGCCGTGAATGTCGGCCCTGGTGACGTGAATGTGACGCTGGATGAGAAACTGCGACAGCCCGGCTACCCCGATCTGATCCACATCCCAGGCAATGATCTGGGATGCGCCCTTTTCGGCCAGAATCGCCCCGATCTGCGTAACAGCCCCCGCATCGTCATCTACCCGGTACACCGTGCCGGAGAGATTGCGCAGTTCGGCGCTAAACTGGTCGGCAAGATTTTCGGCAGAGGGATGCACGTAGCCTGGGATGGATCGGGGTGAACGGTTGGCCTCATCCTCCAGCCACCCACGGCTGGAGGCCAGGCTGGTGCGCAGGTTTGATAGAATGCGTTCGCGACTCATTGAGATCTTCTCCGCCAGTTCGCAATTACTTTACTGAGGATCGCGGCGATCCCCCCGATCACAAAGGCGATGCCCACGACGCCTGCGAGGAGGATCATCACACCCATCGGACCGTAGTCGCTCGGCATGGACAGAAAGGTACACTGGCCGCCCGAGGCGACGGTGGCAACGGCATAGCCCACCAGGAACCCGCTGCCCAGGGCGATTTTCCCGCTACGCATGGCCCAGATCGCGAATCCTCCTGTGAGTAGCACCATCACCACTGCGAGGCCGACAATACCAAATGGGTCTCCGTTTGGCCCAACGAAGAACATGGCCGGAACGAAGAACATGATCATGCCGAAGACACCGAAGATCAGCAGGCCCAGGATGAACGACTCGAACTGTGCGGGGTCGGAGATGGGCCGGGGCGGAGGTTGTTCGTTGCTCATAAGCGTGATGCCTTCGCGTATGATTGTTCAGCCTACCAATCATATCCTCTGGGGGCGTAGGTGACAAGGTAGAGAAGCAATGCGGTTCCCATAGCAGATGTTCGCCGCGTAACGAGCATACCCAAACCAGTGGTACAATACATGCACAGGATGTACATATATTGTAAGGAGCTGCGACGATGGCTGTAATTGAGGCTACCTACACCGACTCGCGTGACGCCGAGCGCGCCGCAGCGGCCCTGCGCGAGGGCGGGTTCTCTGGGGCGAAGGTCGGTACCTCCGGCGGTGATTTGGGTGACTTGGTCGGCCTTGGGGCAACCGAGGATGGCGTCCGCTACCAGATCATCTTCGGCTCGGTTCTGGCGGGTGCTGTCGCTTTTGGCGCGATTGGCTTCCTGATCGGTATGTTCTCGATGGACACACCAGACATTCGCGGACAGGGGAACTTCGATAGCATTCAGCCGGCGCTCACGTCGCTTGCTGCGTTTCTCTGCGGCCTAGCTGTATTTGGCGGCGTTGGTGGCCTATTCTTCGGATTCTTCGCTGCCGACATGCTCGGCAAGTCGTTCCGCAAATCTGTAGCAGACGGCGAGGCTCCACGTCGGCCCATGATCTCGGTGCCGGTGAACAGCAAGCGCGAAGAGGATACGGCGGTGGTGATTCTGCGCGAGGTTGGCCCGCCCTTCGAGTTGGGCGTGCGCTGACGCGCACCTACATATCGTCCCGCACAGGGGCGGGGCAATCGGGCCGACCCGATTGCCCCGCCCCTACGTGTTTAACGCTCTTGCACATTCTGCCGCCGCCTGGAGCGCCGCGCTGAACGTGCGGTCGCGGCTCAGCAGGCGTAGTTCGGCTGCCAGCAGGTCGGCAACCCCCGCACGCTCGGCACGAGCCAGCCGAGAGATGGTGGGATGTCCTGCCACCTGGGCGACCGTGCGTGCGCAGGTGGGACTATCGGTCTGTTCGACGCTGAAGTCGGCCAGTACATTGTCTACGGCTCGCAGGTGCAGGGCCGACAAGCCAACGAGTGCGTTATCGGACGACGGGGCAGGGCGTAGCACGA
Organism: uncultured Oscillochloris sp.; assembly: GCA_903920315.1. GTDB lineage: Bacteria > Chloroflexota > Chloroflexia > Chloroflexales > Chloroflexaceae > Oscillochloris. Next base: position 8,794 of record CAIXLU010000400.1, on the reverse strand, counting down.
TCAGTACCGGGCGGGTGTCGCCGCTGGCCGCGCCCACGCCCGGACGACGCATGTGGAGGTGGATCGTATCGCCAGTACGCACTGCGCCGTTTTCTCGCAGCTCCCAGCCCAGGTTCGACGCCAGCCAGCCCGCCAGCATCAGCGCCCGTAGCAGCCCGCCCTCGCCAACGGCCACATAATCAATCTCCACTTGGTCGAGGCGATGCAAGTGGGGCAAAAAAGATCGGGTGTCAAAAAACTGAGCCGTCAATTCGCGCCAGGGGGTGAGCCTGGCCCAGTTGAGGTCGCTGAGGGAGAGGGGCTTGGGTCCAACCATGCTACGATCCTCGTAGGTGGCCATCGTTACGAGATCGTGCAGCGGGTCGGCGAATCCCGCTGAGTCAACGATCAGCCGGTTGAGGACGCCGCGCAGCTTGCGGAGCAGCGGGAGATCGAAGGGTTGCGGTCCGTCCATCCAGAGCACCACTGGCAGGTCGGGCACCAGCAGCGGCAGCATGAGGCTGACCACCTGACCGGCATGGCCGCCCCGCGAGTCAATGGTGATCTGCTCGCCACAGATCTGGGTTGCACCAAGGACGTTGAGCAAACAGTTGGCCTGCACCCACGCCTCAATCTGCGGATCACCAGCGGCGGGGCGGTCAATCAGCATCATCGCGCGGTTGGGGTGGCTGGCGGTGAGTTGCTGAATCACCGTGCCCAACTCATCGGCGCGGGCGCTCGTATCGGCGTGAACAAGGAGATTCACCGTCAGGGCGCGAGTCGTCGTGTGGCCGGCGGCAGCAGACTCGACCGCGTTGTTCTTCCAGAGATCCTGGAGGTCGCGCTCGATCCGGGCGATGTCGGTGGTCATATATTCTCCGTGCCCCTATACCCGTCGCCATGCGCGACCGTCGCGGGCCATAAAATCGTCGGCGGAGGTCGGCCCCCAGTCGCCGGCCTCGTAGTTGGGGAAGGGCTGAGGTGGCCCAGCGGCCCAGCCCTGATGGATGGGCGTAATCAGCGACCAACTGGCCTCAACCTCGTCGCGGCGGGTGAAGAGCGTGCCGTCGCCAAGCATACAGTCGAGCAACAGGCGCTCATACGCCTCAGGCGAGGCCACACCGAAACTGCTGCCGTAGCGGAAGTCCATCGTCACCGGGCGGATCTGGCCCTGGCCGGGCACCTTCGAGCTAAATGTCAGGGTGATGCCCTCATCGGGCTGAATCTTCATCGAGAGTACGTTCGGCTCGATGTCGTTGGTAGGCGTATCGTCAAACAGCATGTGCGGCGCGGTCTTGAACTGCACGGCAATCTCGCTAACCCGGCGCGGCAGGCGTTTGCCGGTACGTAGGTAGAAGGGCACACCAGCCCATCGCCAGTTATCAACAAAGAGCTTGAGCGCCACAAAAGTTTCGATCTGCGACTCGGGGTTGATGCCCTTGCCGGTGCGGTAGCCTACTGCCGGGGATCCCCCCATGTTGCCAGGGCCGTACTGTCCGCGCACGGTAGAATTCACCACGTCGGCAGGCGTGATCGGGCGCACCGCACGTAGCACCTTCACCTTCTCATCGCGCACGGCGTTGGCGTCATAAGCTACCGGCGGCTCCATCGCAGTGAGGGTGAGCAACTGCATCATGTGGTTTTGGATCATGTCGCGCATGGCCCCACTCTTGTCGTAGTAGCCGCCGCGCTCCTCGGCCCCCACCGTCTCCGAGACAGTAATCTGCACGTGATCAATCTGGCTGCGGTTCCAGATCGGCTCGAAGATCCCGTTAGCGAAGCGAAAAACCATCAGGTTCTGCACAGTCTCCTTGCCCAAGTAGTGATCAATGCGGTAGACCTGACTCTCATCGAAGACCGACAATACCTGGGCGTTCAGATCGCGGGCGCTCTCTAGGTCGTGGCCGAAGGGCTTCTCGATAATGATCCGCGTCCAGCCACCACCAGACGACTGGGCGAGGCCGTGGGCACCGAGTTGCTGGATGATCAGCGGGTATGATTCGGGCGGGGTCGCCAGGTAAAAGACCCGGTTGCCGCCGGTGCCGCGCTCGCGGTCAATGGCGTCGAGTCGCTCCTTCAGGCGAGAATAACCCTCGCCCTCATCGAAACTGGCTTGGTGGTAGAAAATTCCGTCGGCAAAGCTATCCCACAGGGGATGCTCGGCCTTACCGCTGCGCGAGTTTGCGTTCAGACCATCGAGCAGGGTCTGGCGAAAGAATGAATCGTCCCAGTCACGGCGAGCGAAGCCGACCACGCTGAATCCGCCAGGGATACGTCGCTCGCGGGCCAGGTTGTAGAGAGCTGGCACCAACTTCCGACTGGTCAGGTCGCCGCTTGCCCCAAAGATCACCATCGTGCAGGGTTCAGGGGTACGGCCAAGGCGTAGGCCCGAGCGCAGCGGGTTCTCGGGAAGGCTGAAGGCTGAAGGCTGAAGGCTGAAGGCCATCATCGTTAACCTTTCATCACCAGCGGTTCACATGCATGATACTCCGCATATTCCTCAGGATCGCGGATGACCCTATGGTTGAGGCATCAACATCCTCTGGTATAATGACGGCGCTTGAAGGATCCTCGACCACAGCCGGTGGCCACGCAGCAAATGTTTAAACTGCGCCCGGCCCGCGCAGAAGGGTGGAATATGTCGCAATCCAAGGGCATCATCTTCATTATGGACGATGACCTGGCGCTACAGACAGTGCTTGAGTACGCGCTGCGCAACGCCGGGTACGAGGTTGTCCTAGCACGCGACGGCCAAGAGGGACTTCGTCTCTTTGAAACACTCAGCCCTAACTTGGTTATCAGTGACATTATGATGCCGAACATGGATGGTGTTGAGACATTTCAGCACCTCAAAGAGCGACTCCAGAGCGACGGAATTCCGATCATCATTATGACTGCGCTCAACCGCAAGCCCTGGTTTGCCGACCTTGAGGCTGAGGGCGCAGTGATCTTGCAGAAGCCCTTCGAGGTCGAGCGGCTCATTGACATGATCGGTACGATGCTCACCTGATCACGATGTATCTGCTACGCGGACGAATGGGGGCGGCATTGCCGCCCCCATTATGATCTGCCCTCTATAGCTCGGCGAAATGCGGTTTCAGGCGAGCGTAGGTTGTGTCAAGATCTTCAGGGATGAGCTTCAGCCCGCCCACAATTGGCATAAAATTGGTATCGCCGATCCAACGCGGGACAATATGCATATGCAGGTGTTCTGCGATTCCGGCCCCGGCAATGGTTCCTAGATTCATGCCTAAGTTGAAGCCGTGGGCCTGGTATACATCGCTCAGAATGCGGACACAGCGTCGGGTGAGGGTAAATAGTTCGCCCGCCGTGGTATCGTCGAGTTCGGGTAGGTCGGCGGTGTGGGTGTAGGGTACCACCATGAGGTGCGCCGTATTATAGGGGTAGAGATTCATCACTACCAGGCAGTTCTCGCCTCGGTAGAGGACAAGGTTCTCCCCGTCGTGATCGCGGGTGGCCGCAGACATGGCGCAAAAGACGCATCCATCCTCACCTGGCTTTTCCCCGCGCTTGATGTAGGTCATCCGCCAGGGCGTAAATTTTATCTCCATATTATCCTTCTGCCTTAACAAGATTTTGCCACAGAAGAACACAGAAGGACTCAGAGAAAAACATTTCTGTGTTTTTCTGTGGCAAGATCATTGCCTACACACGCTTATCCACGCCGATCAGGCGCAGACCTACCAGCAGCACGGTGCCGAGAAGCAGTATCCCGGTGGCACAGCAGACCGCTGCGGCGCTCAGGGTGGCCCAGGCAGGCAGGCTTTCGAGCCAGCCAATGAACACCGGGGGCTGATCGTCAGGCGTGGCGGGTGGGTTCGCTGCGCCAACCGGCGGCTGAACACCAACCGGCAGCACTGGCGGGTCGCTGAAACGATCTGCGGGAGCCTCCTGTGGCCCGGCAAGATCAGGAGCCGGGCCGCTGGGTTTGGGCTGTTCCTTGCGCCACTCGGCATCGAGGTCATCAATGCTGCGACCAAGCACCTGCTGTACGGCCTCGTTCACGGGGGTTGCCGCAGCGAATGCGGCCACAAGAGCCTGGAGCTTCGCCTCGCCATAGGTGTCGTTAATATGCTCGACCATATCGCGGCTCTGGGCGTAAGAGAGCCGGGCCTGGTCTGGGTCGGCAGGGAAGTTGGAGGAGAGCGCCTCCAGCGGAATCAGCCGATTTTCCTGGGCGGCCTGGGTGACCATCTCGTCGAAGGTGCTGTCGCGCTCCTCCTGGTTATGCACCGCCAGACCCTCATCAAACCAGAGCGGCGTACCGCCGTAGGGGTTCTCGATGGCCTGATGGAGTACTTGATGAGAAAGTTCGTGCGGGATAATCCGCCGCATCTCGGCATCATCACCGGCGGAAATGGCGGCGACAATAATGCCAAGATCAGGATGATTTTCGCCACCAACCCACTCGACTGAGTTAGACTGGAGGGCCGAGCGCAAGTCTTCAAGGGTGGCGTAGACGTAGATCCGCACCGGCTTGGCTAGCTCGGCCCCGAGTTCCGCCCGGAGGTTGGTGATCGCCCGATCCACCGTCGCCATCAGATCGTCGCCGAACGTAGTGCCTCCCTCGTACCAGTAGACCGTCACATTGCGTGCGGTGCGCTCGCTCCACGGAAAGCGCTGATCGTGATAGACCACGCGCTGTGGTTCGCTTTCCTGCGTATTCCCCGCCGCGTCGTGGATCACCCAGCGGTACGTGATCTCGGTGCCGGGCGGGTAGTAATTGACTTGCGTATCAAGCCGGTGGCTCAGGGCCACGGTGGGGCCAGGCGTCACCGGCAGATCAACAATCCTGAGGGCGTTATTGCGGGTGGCCCCATAGAGCAGTTCCACCTGGCGGATATCAGCGGCGCTGCTTGTGGCACTCAGGGCGAAGGTGATCTGGTTCGGGAAGTCTGGTGTGGCCTCGCTCGACATCACCGTGATCGGGGCGTTCTGGCGGGCCTGCGCCGGTGAGGTCACAAGCGCTGCAAAAACCAGCAGGATAAGGGCGACGGTGCGCCATAGATGGGCCATGACTGCTCCTACTGACTGACGCTCCAGCGCAGGTACGCCTCGATAAAGGGATCAATCTGGCCATCGAGGACCGCCTGGACATTGCTTGTCTCGTGGTCGGTGCGATGATCCTTCACCAGGGTTGAGGGGTGCAGGTAGTAGGTCCGCATCTGGCTGCCAAAGGCGGCATCGCGATACTCACCGCGCAAGCGGGAATGTTCCTCGGCCTGACGCTGAAGCTCGCGCTCCAGCAGCCGCCCGCGCAGCACGCGCAGTGCCGTCTCGCGGTTCTGGATCTGCGAACGCTCATTCTGGCAGGTTACCACAAGCCCGGTGGGCAGGTGGGTCAGCCGTACCGCCGAGTCAGTGGTGTTCACGCCCTGGCCGCCTTTGCCTCCGCTGCGGAAAACATCAATGCGCAGGTCGTCGGACGAGATCGTCACCTCGGGCGCATCGTCTACCTCGGGCACCACCTCGATGCGGGCGAAGGATGTCTGGCGGGTGTGAGCAGAATTAAAGGGCGAGAGCCGGATCAGGCGATGAACCCCGGACTCGGCGCGGATGTTGCCATAGGCGTAGGGGCCGCGCAGTTCAAAGGTAGCGCTTTTGATCCCGGCTTCATCACCCTCGCTCTGATCCACCAGATTCACCGTATAGTCGCGAGCTTCGGCCCAGCGCGTATACATACGCAGCATGATCTCGGCCCAATCCTGGGCATCGGTGCCACCCATACCGGCCTGGATCGTCACAAAGGCATCACGGTCGTCGTAGCGACCACTCAGCAACAGGGCCAGTTCACGCCGCTCAAGCTCCTGCTGAGCGCCGCGCAGTTCGCCAGCAAGCTCGACATAGAGCGACTCATCACTCTCAGCCTCCGCCATCTCAATCAGCTCAGCCAGACCAGCGAGGCGAGCGTCCAACCGCGTCCACTGCCCAACATCTTCTCGAAGGCGGGTGAGTTGTTGCATCACACCCTGGGCCGTGCGCGGATCATTCCAAAGGTCGGGTTCCGCCGAGCGTTCCTCAAGGCCCGCAATCTGCTCCTGCTTGCTCGCCAAGTCAAAGATGCCCCCGGATAGACTCAAAACGGGTGCGCAGGGCATCGAGATCGCCACGTAGATCCTGGGTCGTCATCGAGATCTCCTTCCATATTATTCCGCTGGCCATGCTACCACAACCGCCGTATCTATGTATAATATGCTGTTCTAGCGGCATATGCGCGTGGCGAATCTCACGCCTATTTAGTAGATTGTGGGTAACATCACTATGGCAAACATCCTTCAGCAGCTTCCTCTTGGCGCAAAGATCGGCCTTGCGTTTTCGGGCGGACTAGACACGAGCGCGGCGATCCACTGGATGCGCGTCAAGGGCGCGATTCCCTACGCCTATACGGCCCATCTTGGGCAGCCCGATGAGCCGGATTACGAGGATATTCCCCGGCGGGCGCTGGCCTATGGCGCGGAGGCCGCACGCCTGATTGATTGCCGGACGCAACTGGTGGCCGAGGGGCTGACCGCGATCCAGTGTGGCGCGTTCCATATCACGACGGCGGGGGTGCCCTATTTCAACACCACGCCGCTGGGGCGGGCGGTAACGGGCACGATGCTGGTGGCCGCGATGAAGGATGACGCGGTCAATGTCTGGGGTGACGGCAGCACGTTCAAAGGGAATGACATCGAGCGATTCTATCGCTACGGCCTGCTGGTGAACCCGAGCCTGCAGATCTACAAACCTTGGCTGGATCAAACATTCATTGATGAACTCGGCGGGCGCGCAGAAATGTCGGCCTACATGACTCAGCACGGCTTCGATTACCGCATGTCGGCGGAGAAGGCATATTCAACCGACTCGAACATGCTCGGTGCCACCCACGAGGCGAAGGATCTGGAACATCTTAGCCAGGGGATCTACATTGTCAACCCGATTATGGGTGTGCCCTTCTGGCGCGAGGAGACGGTCATTCGCTACGAAGAGGTGCGGATAACCTTTGCGGAAGGGTTGCCGGTTGCGATCAATGGTGCGACATTTGACAACTATGTGGCCCTGCTGGCCGAAGCAAACGAGATCGGCGGGCGGCATGGGCTCGGTATGAGCGACCAGATTGAGAACCGGATTATCGAGGCCAAGAGTCGCGGGATTTACGAGGCTCCGGGTTTGGCTCTGCTGTACATCGCGTATGAGCGGCTGGTGACCGGCATTCACAACGAGGGCACGATTGAGCAGTACCGCGAGGGCGGGCGGCGGCTTGGTCGCCTGCTGTACGAGGGTCGCTGGTTCGATCCGCAGGCAATCATGCTACGCGAGTCGGCGCAGCGCTGGGTAGCGCGGGCGATCAGCGGAGACGTGACGATTGGGCTACGTCGGGGAAACGATTACACAATCCTGAACACCGAGTCGCCGAACCTGACCTACGACCCGCAGCGGTTGACGATGGAGAAGGGCGAGTCGTCCTTCTCGCCGCAGGATCGAATCGGACAGCTCACCATGCGCAATAACGACATCGCCGATACGCGGCAGAAGCTCTCGGTCTACCTTCGCAGCGGCCTGCTCTCGGATCATGGGGCGCTGCCTCAGATCGCAGGCCCGCAGGACGAACCCCAGGCATAAATTCTGTTGTCGCTCAGCCCTCACCCCCCAGCCCTCTCTCCCAGAACGGGCATATCTTTACCCACATTTCTGCGAGGGGCATGCGACTGAAGTCGCGCCACGGAAGCCTACGTCTGGCCGCCCGCCTACGCGGGCGGTTCCCGCGTCGGCGCAGGCCGACGCCCGGCGGAACGCCCCACAGGCGCGACTTCAGTCACCCGCCCGAATGAGCCGATAAACCGCATTGTGCTGCGGTAAAAAAGATGTGGGTAAAGATATGCCCTAGGGAGAGGGGCTGGGGATGAGGCACATACTTGACCGACGTAGCTACGGGCGGTACGATACAACTATCTGGACAGACACATAGGCGACAGCACCCAGGAGTATAGATCTATGAGTCAGATTGTTGAGCTTGATGAGCGCGGAGCCATTCAACTTCCCGCTGACCTGTTGGCGGCGGTGAAGCCGCATACGCGCTTTACGCTTGAACGCCGTGGCACCACGCTTGTCCTCCAGCCCCTTGCATCTGCACCTTTTTGGACAACGGCAACACCGGAGGAGCGCGCCGCAGCGGTGCGTCAGTGGGCCGCCCTTGAGCGTCCCGCGTCGCCACCGTTGAGCGATGCCGCCGTGAGCCGCGAGCAGATGTACGACTGATGACTACCTATCTGCTCGATACCAATATCTGGCTGCGGACGGTGCAACGCGAATCGCCACAGCACTCCTTGGCGGTTGAGGCACTGGCGACCTTACTGACGCAAGGCGATGAAGTGTTCATTACAGCGCAGAACATTATCGAGTTCTGGTCAGCTGCGACTCGCCCCGCAGCGGCGAATGGTCTGGGCTGGTCAGTGGAGGCGGCGCGACAAGAAATTGATCGGCTTCAAGCGCAGTTCCCGCTTCTTGATGAGTCTGCTGACCTTCAATCACCTCGATTTTCGCCAGTTTCCGATCACGGTGGTCACACCGAGCGATCTGCTTGCCTCGTCCAAGCAACCCTGATCGACCCGCGCAGGCGTTCATGGTGCGCTCCGCAGGAGAGACGCAAAATAGTGCGTCTCTACCCCTTCCCCTGCTCCCCCCGCAACGCCGTGATCTCGGCACTGGTTAGCCCGTACAGCCGCCCCACTCGCTCGTCAATCTCCGCCTCCCATTCCGCTACCTGCGCCCCCTGGCCTTTTGCGGTGAGGCACCGCTGCGCAAGGGACGCGAT
>CAIXLU010000399.1 GCA_903920315.1 uncultured Oscillochloris sp. | reverse complement strand
GCCCGTTTACGGGCCGGGCGACGGGGATGACAGCGTACCTTTTGCGGTAGCGCGTGAAGTTATCTATCGGGTGACAGTGCCAGCTTCGCTAGCACTGTCACCCGACATCTGTGCGTCTCAGCGCTGAATCAGCGGCAGGTAGACGTAGCTCTTGGTGTCAATCCGAATTGCCACAAAATCCTGCGCGGTCATGTTCGCCGCGACAGTTACCTGCTTGCTCGGCGGGTTGAAGGTGTAGCCACTCAGGCTCAGTGTGAGCGTGTAACTGCCGGTGGGCAGGTTGCCGATGGTGTAGCTACCGTCGGCAATGGTGGTCGTGCTGTGCCCCGTCCCGGCTGAGACCGTGACCCCGCTCACCCCCGCGTTGCTGGCATCGCGAACACTCCCGCTGATGCTGTAGGTACTGGGGCCGACAGCCGGGATCACTTGGCCGGGCGTATTGAAGGCGCGGGTATCAATGCTGGGAGCCGCAGCGAGGCTGGCGGCAGCAGTGGTTGGCAATCCGCCCGGCCCGGTGCGGATGATCGGCACCGTTGGCTCCAGGCGCACCAAGAGTGCGGCCCACTGCGGCACATCGTGGGTGAGCATCAGTTGACTCGGGTCGGCGTAATATTTCATCTGCCGTTCAGCCAGAGACTTGGTCGAGTCACTCGGGTCGGCCTTGCTGGGACGATAATCCTGCTCGCCAAGCGGCAGGAAGATTGACAGACCGTTGGCCGCATTCAGGTTCCACGCCGTGCTGTTGTAGTTGCCACTGATCACGCGGTTGGTGTCAATCACCGGGGTAGGCCCGGTGGTTGCGGCAGCAACCAGATCCCCAGCCGCAGTCCGCACATCGGCAGGGATCGCCGCATTGGTGGAGTCGCGCAGCTTGCTGGCGAAGTCCACAAGATCGACGTAGCCCTCGTGCGGCTCAATCGCCATGCTGCTATCGTAGTCAAACTTCTGGGTCTGGCTATAGATCTGGGTAAGCGCCAGCACCAGTGGGTCGCTATCGGTGGGTGCGGCGGGCAGGGCGAGCAACATCTTGGTGGCCAAAGTATTCAAGAGCGTGGGCAGGCTACCGGCCACGCCGTCGCGCAACTGGCGCAGGTCGGTCACACTCATGGCGAAGGGCTGCGCCTGAAGGTTCGCGCCGGTGTTGTAGTTCGTGACAATGCGCCGGGCCAGGCCCAGGGGCGAGGTGGTAGCGGTGAGGCCATCGCTGGCGAGATACGCCTCGTAGGGCAGGTCGGCGAAGAGGACATTCTCGCCCGACACCAGGAAATCGGCGTAGGTACGCAGTTCGTAGGCATTCTCTAGCATGCCCATTAGGCAGGCGTCGAGCATCAACACATCCAGGTGGACGGTGTTACGCAGAGCTTGACCGAGATCGCGGGTAGCAAGCGAACTGCCGCCAACGCTGGTCAGGTCAAGGTTCATGCCGCGCCAACTACCGGCCTGGACGTTTTTGCCACCACGGGGCTGACCGGGCAGGCCGATGCTGGGTGCCCAGCCGCCGCCGTGGTCAACCACCGAGAGCATGGTGTGGGTTGCGCCGGGGTAGGCCGTCGTGGCCCAGTTGACAAAGGTACTCAGGCTGGATGCGCTGCCGGTGTCAAGTTCACGTGCGCCGGACGAGCCGCCCATACCGCCTAGCCAGTTCTTGGCAGCCTCCTCGGTGACATCCACCATACCGCTCTGTTCGCGGGTATAAATATGCGTATCGCCGCCGCTCGCGTTGTCGCCGTCGAAGAGTACCACTAGGCGCATATTCGGATTGTAGGTCATACTGCCCAATCGGGTCAGCAACTCGCGCATCGGCGGACTCAGACTGACGCTGCCCGTACCGCTGTTATCACCGGCCATGTAGAGCAGCACCAGCCAGGGCGTCGT
>CAIXLU010000398.1 GCA_903920315.1 uncultured Oscillochloris sp. | reverse complement strand
GGGGTTTGGCCAACATGTCACGCTGAGCGAAGCGAAGCGTCCCGAATCCGAGACCCTTCGCTTCGCTCAGGGTGACATGGATGCGGCATTCCCAGTGAGTCTTGGTAGCATTGCGCCTGGCCCGCAGGAGGCGCTGCTGCGTTGCGGCGCGCTGCTTGAACTCAGCCAGATTCTCCTGGCCACCACACTTACGCCCCAGTTCTGGATCGTGACGCAGGATGCCCAACAGGATACTGGCCAGATACACGCCATTGACAACGGGAGCATGGCGGTTGGCGGCGCGCTGTGGGGTCTGGGTCGTACGCTGATCCGCGAAGCACCGCAACTCCACAGTGTCTGTCTGGATCTGGACGGAGATCAACCATTGTCGGCGCAGGTAGCCACGCTGGTGCAGGAGATCAGCGCGGGGCCGCCAGCGAGTACGGATGATGCCCAGGTGCGCTGGCAAGACGGCCTGCGGTCTGTGGCTCACCTCCGGCGGCTGTCGAACCCTGCGCCCGCCGATCCCATCCACGCGGCAGCCCTGCGATCCGATGCCACGTATCTGATTACGGGCGGGCTGGGTGGCCTTGGCCTCCAGGTAGCCCAGCAGTTTGTGGAGGAAGGTGCACGCTATCTGGTGCTGGTCGGGCGGCACGCGATTACGACAGCGGAGCAGCAGCGCGTTCTGGATCAGCTAACCGCTGCCGGTGCGACCGTGCTGGTGGTGCAGGCCGATAGTGCGGATGAAGGCGCGGTGCGTGCGCTGCTGGAGCAGTGCGCGGCAGTGGCACCATTAGCGGGAATTGTGCATGCCGCCGGTGTGCTTGACGATGGGGCAATCGCCACGCAGACCCGCGAGCGCCTCGCCAACGTCATGCGGCCCAAGGCGGAGGGAGTCTGGCTGCTTCACCGCCAAACCCTGCACCTCGATCTGGATTTCTTTCTCTGCTTCTCATCGCTGGCCGCCCTCGTGGGCAATCCTGGGCAGAGTACCTACGCGGCGGCCAACGGCTTTATGGATGGGCTGATGCAGGCCAGACAGGCACAGGGTTTGCCTGCGCTCAGCATCAACTGGGGGCCGTGGGCCGAAGTAGGGATGGCTGCCCCGCTTCAGAAACAGTTGCAGCAGCAGGGTATCAGGTTGATCGCGCCGCAGCAGGGACGGCTGCTCGTCAGCTATCTGCGCAGGCACCAGCGCGGGTGCGTCGGCGTGATGCCCGTTGACTCGCGGGATGTGCGGCAACCTGTCCAACCTGTGCAACGCAGCCTCCGCGCCATCCTGGCAGACGTTCCTGCCAACGAGCGCTACGCGGCACTCGCACAGGAGTTACGCCAGTACGTTGCCCAGACGCTGGGGTATCGCGAACCACACGCGATACCGATTCAGCAACCACTTGTCGAGTTAGGCGTCGACTCGCTCATGGCCATGCAGCTCAGGGATCGTCTCTCCAAGAGTATCGAGCAGCCACTGTCGGCCACGATCATCTTCGAGCTACCAACCATTGCGCAATTGGCGACCTGGATCTTGGCGCAGTTGTACCCAGATGCCACCACGGTGTCGCCGACGCAACCGCCGAGTAGTCCGCAAACCCACCTGTCCAGCGCCGCAATCGAAGCGGTGGCGCAGCTCTCCGAGGAAGAAGCCGAAGCCCTCCTGATTCAGAAGTTGAGCGGTAGGTGAGAATTTGACCATGCATCCACACGTTTCCCAACTATCGCCCATTAAGCAGGCGTTGCTAACCATCGAGGCGCTCGAGTCCAGAATCCAGGAGCTTGAGTCCGCGCCCCATGAGGCCATCGCCGTTGTCGGCATGGGCTGCCGCTTCCCTGGCGACGCCAATGATCCGCAGGCATACTGGGAGTTGCTGCGCGGAGGGCGGAATACCATCAGCCCGCGCAGCGACCGCCAGCCCTACCCAGGACACTACCTGCGCGAGGTTGGCTGGTTTGACCCGGACTTCTTTGGGATTGCCCCGCGTGAGGCGGAGTGGATGGATCCGCAGCAGCAACTACTGCTGGAAGTCTGTGTTGAGGCACTCGAACATGCCCAGTTTGCCCTGAGTAGTCTCATGGGCAGCCGCACCGGCGTCTACATGGGCATTATGAATCAGGACTATGCGCGGATCAGCGCGGATCAGCGCGAGCTCAGCCGATATGTCGCCGCAGGCAGCGAGTCAAGTTTTCTCGCCGGGCGGCTCTCCTATCTCTTCGGGCTGCACGGGCCAAGCATGACCATTTCGACCGCCTGTTCATCGTCGCTGGTCACAACCCACCTTGCCTGCCGTGCGTTGCGTGGGCGGGAATGCGATCTGGCGCTGGCGGGCGGCGTCTCGCTGATTCTGACCCCGGACGCCAGCGCCGTGCTGGCCGAGATGCAAGCGACAGCGCCAGACGGCCAGTGCAAGACCTTCGATGCTAGCGCTGATGGGTATGGTCGTGGGGAAGGTTGTGGCGTCCTGATCCTCAAACGGTTGTCCGATGCCCAGCGCGATGGCGATACGATCTGGGCGGTGATCCGTGGCTCGGCAGTTAACCACGATGGCCGCAGCGGTGGGCTCACGGTGCCGAACGGTATCGCGCAGGAGGCACTGCTGCGTGCGGCGCTGGCCGATGCGCAGCTTGATCCGCAGGCGATCAGCTACGTCGAGGCGCATGGCACCGGCACCCATTTAGGCGACCCGATTGAGGTTCGTGCGCTGGGCAACGTGCTGGCTCAGGAGCGCCAAGAACCCCTCTTGGTCGGCTCGGTGAAAACCAACATTGGCCACCTTGAAGCCGCCGCCGGGGTGGCCGGACTCCTGAAGACGATCCTGGCCCTCCACCATCGGCAGATCCCGCCCCATCTCCATTTCCGGCAGCCCAACCCGCTGATTCCGTGGCAGCAGTATCCCATCCAGGTACCAACCAGCCTGACCGAGTGGCTAGATCAGGCACCGCGCCGCGCCGGGGTTAGTTCGTTTGGCCTGAGCGGGATTAACGCGCATATCATTCTGGAAGAAGCACCGCACCCGGCTATCCATCCGGCAAGCGATGCACGGCCCGTGCATTTGCTCACGCTGTCCGCCAAACATCCCCACGCCCTGACGACGTTAGCGCAGCGCTATCTCGAACTTTTGCAGAGCGACTCGGCCCCAGCGTGGGGTGATCTCTGCCAGACAGGTCACGGCGGACGCGCCCACTACGAACACCGGCTGGCGCTGGTCGCCGCCGACCGGGAAGAGGCTGTTGTCCACATCCAGGATTATCTGGCAGAGCAGAACGTCGTGGGCATCCGCACCGGTTCCGCACCGGATCTTGCGCCGAAGGTAGCCTTCCTTTTCACGGGGCAGGGCAGCCAATTCGCCGGGATGGGTCAAGAGTTGTACGCCACCCAACCGACTTTTCGCGCCGCGATTGACCGCTGTGCCGAACTCCTGACTGGTCACGTGGATCGCCCGCTGCTGGACATCCTCAACGATCCAGAGACGATTGACCAGACCGCCCATACGCAGCCAGCACTCTTTGCCCTGGAGTATGCCCTGGCGACGCTCTGGCAGAGTTGGGGCGTCCAGCCAAACCTGCTCATCGGCCACAGCATTGGTGAACTGGTGGCAGCCTGTATCGCCGGGGTCTTTAGCCTGGAAGATGGGCTGAAACTGGTGGCGGCACGGGGCCGGTTGATGGGCGCATTGCCGCAGGATGGGCACATGGTGGCGATTGCGGCGGATGAAGCACGGGTGCATGCGGCGATTGCGCCCTATGCGGAAGATGTGTCCATCGCGGCGGTGAACGGGCCAACGAGCGTAGTGATCTCGGGGCGGACGGCGGCGGTGCGGGAAATTGCGGCGCAGTGTGTGGCTGAAGGAATCCGCACCCAATCGCTGACCGTGTCCCACGCCTTCCACTCGCCGCTGATGGAGCCGATGCTGACGGCGTTCCGGGCCGTGGCGGAGACGATCACCTACCACGCACCGACCCGGCGGCTGGTGTCAAACCTGACGGGCGGATTGGCAGGGAATGAAGTAACGACGCCAGACTATTGGGTACGGCACGTGCGCGAGGTGGTACGCTTCGGTGACGGCGTCCAAACCCTGCACGCGCAGGGCGTGGAGATCTTTCTGGAGATTGGCCCCAAGCCCGTCCTCCTGGGCATGGTCGGGGAGAGGGGTCAGGGGTCAGGGGCCAGGGGCCAGGGGTTCGCCTTGCTGCCAAGCCTGCGGCCCGGCCAAGGAGCATGGTTGACCCTGCTGAGCAGCCTGGGCGCAATGTACGTTCGCGGGGTCGCTATCGACTGGAAGAGCTTCGACCGCGACTCGGTGCGGCAGAAGGTCACGTTGCCCACCTACCCCTTCCAGCGCCAGCAATACTGGGTGGCTCCGGCCACCAACTCGGCTGTCGGATGCACGGGTGCATCGTCACTCCTGCCCGCAGACATTCAGGCTGATGAACTGGTGGAGCGGTTAGCCTCCGTGGGATCGTTGAGTGAGGCAGAACGTCTGCTGCTCCCCAGGCTCCTCGACATGCTGCGCAACCTGCCGGAACAGGACAAGAGCAACGTGGTGTTTGACTACTACAACGCTCTGTCCCACGCCAGCGTGGTGCCTGATCAGGACGAGGATGGCGAGGAGACGTTCCTGACCTTTGGTCCCCTGCCCCAGATCGTGCCGGGCTTCTCCTGGCTACAGACCCTGGCTGACCCGCAGCGCTACCACGAACATGCCGCCCTGAGCCGGGCTGCGCAGATTGATATGCGCCGGATGCTCTTTCGCAAAGTGGACTTTACCGGCTGTCGCACGGTGCTGGACTTTGGCTGCGGGTACGGCTCTGATCTGCTACAGTTGGCTGCCCGCTATCCGCACCTTGCCCTGGATGGCTATACCATTTCTAGCGGACAGGCCCAGATCGGCAACCGCAGGGCCGTTCGACGTGACGTGCAGGAGCGTCTGCGTATCTACCATCGAGACAGCGTGCGCGATGCGTTTCCGGCCAGCTATGACCTGGCGTTTGGTTTTGAGGTTGTCCACCACATCAAGGACAAAGCCGTGCTGTTTGCCAACCTCGGTGATCATCTGCATGAGGACGGATTACTGGTGCTGGCCGATTTCATCTCCAACACCGAATGTGCGATTGAGCACGCGGAAACCTCCTCGTACTTCATCACCCGTGCGGAATGGGTAGACCTGCTGACCCGCAACCACCTGCACCTGATAGCGGCCATCAACATCAGCCAGGAAGCCGCCAACTACCTCCACGATCCCGCCTTCGCTGAGAATCTGGCCCAGATTGAGCAGGGCATGGACCCGAATATCACATCCGCGCTCCAGTCCTACAACCAGCTCGGCAAGCTGCTGCGCAAAGAACTGGCGAGCTACGTCCTGCTGACGGCGCAGAAGCGGAGCGATCTGGCACAGGAGGAACTGGAGCGACGCAACCTGGCCGCCCTTGAGCAGATATCTTCGTACATGGAATGTTCACCCCAGCAATGGCTCTATGCGCCCATCTGGCGGCCAGTTCCCGACCGACAGGAACAGTTGGATCTCCAGGGCGCTGCTGGTATCTGGTTACTCCTTGCGCCCCCTCCCCAACCCTCCCCCGCTGGGGGAGGGAGTCCGACTCCTCCCCCCATCGGGGGGAGGTTGGGAGGGGG
>CAIXLU010000397.1 GCA_903920315.1 uncultured Oscillochloris sp. | reverse complement strand
CTCATAGCTGGTGGCAATCGTCCAGAACCCGTCCGGGCCGTCCAGCCGATAACCAGGACGTGTCCAGTTGTCAGGCACCGTCAGGGTGTAGCCGTCAGGCAGTCCCGGCGGTAGTGGTGATGCGATGGACGCCGCCAGATCATCAGGCGTTATCGTCAGCGACCGTGTTCCGGCCAGGGCCAGCAAGGTAGGCTTAACGATGGCGACACGAGCGCGTAGGGCGGCGGGTACGGGCTGGGTTGCTACCCAGCGTATCTTGCCTGCCACCGGGTCAAGGGTGATGCTGCGTATCCCAGCGGTGTGCAGAGCGGTGAGAAGTTTTTGCATCGTGGTTAAACCTCACCTTCATAGGTAGCGGGTGCCAGCCGGTAGTAGGTGAGTCCTTCGGCGCGATCTTCCCAGCCCTCCGCATCCGCAGGAATGGGAAAGCCTGGGGGTACCTCTTGCCATTGGTTCGTGAGAGCGAACGCGGGCGCATCCCAGAGATCGTCAGCGTCGGGTGAGGTAACGCGGGTAACGCGGGTAACACCTACCGCGTTTAGCGCGTCCTGTTGCGCGTTACCCGCGTTACCCTGGATTTTGGCGTAGGGTAACGCCGGTGTCTCTAGGGTAACGCTACAGAACTCCTGTTCTGGAGTGTTACCCGCGTTACCCGCGTTACCCGCGTTACCCGCGTTACCCGCGTTACCTTCAAACAGCACACCTACGCGATAGCCTGACGAGCCGTTCTCCAGTACTCCTGACTTAACCATCTTGAATAGTCGGGTGCGTAGCGTTGACGCCTTCAATTCTGGCTCGTCCAGTTGAAGCTCTTCAAGGATCGCCTTGGGCGTCGTCGCGCCATTACGTACCGCGTCGATAACTCGCGTGCGCTCGTCTGACTGCCTCACGAATTCCGCTTTCCCCAACAGAGTCCAGAGCGGAAAGTCTGACTTCAAGGCGAGCTCGGCCTCGCCAATATCCCGGCCCGTAATCTTCAAACAGGCGTCGGCTTTCCCGCGATCTCGCTCCAGAACCATAACCGCGTCTGCACCGGCGGTGAGTCCGGTGGAGCCACTCATCCGGTCAATGAAGTCGCTCCTATCAGACTTTCCGGTATGGTGAATGACAACAATAGAGCAGGAGTACTGAAGAGTGAGGGCGTGGAGGGCGTCTATCGGCCCGTAGTCGTCATCGTAGAGACGACCACGGCCACTACTCCCTGGCCGTATCTTTGCCAGCGTGTCAATCACCACGAGCTTGCAGTCAGGATGAGAAGAGAGATAGCCGTCCAGATAGACAATGCCCAGCTGGTCGGTACGATCCCACGCGGCGGCGAAGGCGAGCCCATCGGGTGCCTGAGCACCTTTGAGCATATCGCCCAGGCGATCTTGCACGCGCCGCTCGCCGTTCTCTAAATCGAGATAGAGAACGCCGATCTTTTCCACAGGCACCATCCCCAACGCCAGCCCGCCCCGTGCGCAGTCAAGGGCAATGGTGAGGGCCAGGGCTGACTTACCCAGCTTCGGAGGGCCGCCCAGGATCGTGAGTCCTTCGGCGAGGATGTTGGGCACAATCCACCGGATAGGAGGGAAGACCTTGTCCATCAGATCGCGTGCGCTGATGATGGTCGGCGGGCCGCTCGTGGCCTGGGCCTGGGCCTGAGCAGTGGGCGCGTCGGGTGTGCCCGGTATCTCTCGTGATGGGCACCTCACCAACGCCGCCATTGTGTCGGTCGGGTTCAACCGGGCGAAGTCGGCAAGGTCGTAGCCGTCCGATCCTCCGAGGTCTTTTGCTTCGGCGGCATATCCGGCGGCGCGAAGTTGCGCGAGCTGCCCGAACGCGGCGGCGCGTCCTGTCGGGTCACAGTCATACGCCAGGAGGATCGGCCCGTTCCACACGGCGAGCAACTCGGCCAGGAGGTCGGTCGGGATCTTGGTCTTCTCACCCCCGGTGATACAACAGGCAGGCACCCCACGCGCCTGAGCCGTAATGGTAGATACTTCGCCATTGCCTAGCACGAGCGGCTGGGATGTGGCCTGGGCCAGGGTGATGGCTTCGTCCCGTCCATACCAACAGTTCTGATAGCCTCGGTCACTGTCGTACTTGCGGCCGGCGCGATCTTCGTCGGCATAGCGGTAGCGGGTGCCTGTGGGCGTCGGGAAAGAAAAGGCCAGCACCGTGGTACGGATCGACTCTGCCCATCTCATCGTCTCTTTCCAACCCCACCGAGCAAGATCGTCTGCTGTGAGGTCGTGAGCAGTGGCATAGTCGGCAAGGCGGGCATAACTCGGCTTCGGGCGCTTCGTGGCCGAGGGTGATGAGTGAGGAGCGGCGGGCACATCCGCAGCGGACATCCCGACCTTCTTTCGTGCGCTTGCGAGGGTGCCCGCGATCTGGCGGGCCGGATGTCCGGCAGCGGCGGCGATTCTCTCCAGTTCAGACTCTACCCACTGGGTATCACCCCCACCGGCGTTTGCCAGTTCATAGCATCGTGCGGCGCGTTTGAAGAGGATGATGTTGATATTGCCGGGTGAGGCTTCTCGCTCAAAGTCTGCAAGAGCGCCTTTTATCCCGGCGAAGGCGTAGGCAGGGTTTGTTGTTGTCATCAGTGCCCATTCCCTCTATGTTCGGCAATAACGGTGTCAGAAATTGCACTGCTGTGCAGTAGTGTGCGGTGTTTGTCGTCAAGAATGTTCACATTAACTCCTACGTGCTATACTTCATACACTGATACGTGTTGACGTGTATATTGACTAAATGCCGTTCTGTCTGTACAATGCAGATACACACGCCACTTCACAGGCTATATGTACCAGCAGACACAATGCAAAACCCTAGACGTGGGAAGCGTCTAGGGTTTTCGTTATGTTCTGTGCGGTTTCGGCGCGAACCAACGCAATACTCTGCGTTGCAATGCGGATTGCTATGCGTAGTGCGGCGGTTTTGTTGGTGGTACCCAGCGTTGCGGCAAGGTCTGCGAGTTGCCGTCGTTCGGTGTCTGACAGGCGAAAGTAGCATCGTGTCCTCACAATAGACTCCTTTTACGTCACGTGAAACTGTGCGTACGCTCACGATAGCACATATCACGATTTTAGGCAATTGAGGTAAAACGGATGTCACACGTGACATATCCGGCATACAGACGGCATAAACCTGCCGTAAGAACAGAAGTTCGATACCATATATGGTATGGATATGCCCCCTTTACACGGTATAAGCTAACGTGCAAGATACTGCACCGACACTTGTGTCGGTTTCGTTTTACCTATCGGTAATCCCTGTCGTCTGATAAACCATACTGTACGAAGTTAATTTCGTTCGGGTGCGTGCAACATTGCGTTAACGCTATACGCTTACGTAGAACCTGCCACTATATAAATTATATATAAGCCGTTGGGCGCTATCGTCTCAGTGCAGACTACTGCGCCCAACGTCGCTGAAACGGCATCTTTTCGCACGTTACGAAGCCCAACAGAACCAAACGGAACCAAACAGAACGAACCAGGAGAATAGCGCCAGTGCCACAAAAGAGGATGTAGGTAATCGGGATGAGTCCACGCGCTCATCCTTCTGCCAGTGTCTACCTCGGTACCTCGTACTCATCAGACTTTCCCGCGTTCACCACAATCGGCGGCGCAGCAGGCGCAGACACCGCCGATGCCGCATCCGCAATGATCGCCCGTGCGTTCTGGTGTCTGCGCCCACGCGGGCCGAACAACAGGCCCATCACCTGACTCTCGTGTGCCGAGGGCAGCAACCCCAGCCCGAGGATAACGCCCACAGCCTCAGCGGCTCCTCGGTCGCGTGCCAGCCGATCCCGCTTGTCAAGTTGCTCCTCGGTGTAAAGTGTTCCGGCGATGGGCCTGGGCAGTGGTTCCGGTTCCCGTAGCGGTTCCCGTTCCCGTTCCCGTTCCGGTTCCTGACGGGAACCAGTGGAACGGGCATCACCCGCCGCGCTATCCTTGACATAACCAACGGCGCGGTCTGAGGGTGTGGCCTGAGAACGCTTGACAGCATCCCGCTTGTCTGCCCACGTGCAGTAGTAGTCAAACAGTTGCGAGAGGGCGATACCGGCGGCGAAGAAAAAGGTGAGGGCCAGCAAGATAGCGGCGGCGATAGTGTCCATCGTCATCCTTAGTTCGTAAGAACCTTCTCGGGGTAAATGTCGGCGATGATCGCCCCGATCACGATCAGTGTTCCGGCGATGTACGATCCGCCCTGGTGCCACACCGCCCCGTCCTGGGCGGCGATCACGGTCGCCAGTGGTGGGTGCAAGATCGGCCAATAGCCGAGGGCGGTGGTTGTCGATGATACCGCAAGCGCCAGGAGGTAGTACGGGTTCCAACCGTCGTGACACCATACCCACTGCACGCACGAACAGACAAGCTGGCAGGCCAGGGCCGCTCCGACGCCCCACCAATTCGGCGCGAGAGCAAGCCAGGGAGGGACGCCTCCGCCCGCCCACAGCAGCCCTCCTACCAGCGACACACCCCACAGTGAACCGGCCAGGGCACGGGTGATCATCGGCTGGTGACTGGACAGGGCGGTACGACTAATGATCGCGGCCCGCCGTGTGCGCGGGGTGTCTTTTTCGTGTGCCATCATAACTGGTATACTCCTATG
>CAIXLU010000396.1 GCA_903920315.1 uncultured Oscillochloris sp. | reverse complement strand
CCGATAGCCGATAGCCGATAGCCGATAGCCGATAGCCGATAGCCGATAGCCGATAGCCGATAGCCGATAGCCGATAGCCGATAATTAGCGGCTATTTTCATCGAGTGTTGTGCGTGAATCGCATGGTTGACTGATGTGCTTTCCCCTAACTTTATCGAGCCAACCGATGAGGATCTCATGTCCAGCGAGCAAATCTTCTTCAACGGTATCAATGCCAGCAACGGAACCTACGCCCACCAGCCCCTCACTGCCGATCAGCTCGCCGCACTCATTCGCGGCGACGATCCGAAACCGGAGAGTATTGACCCTGATACAGATCAGCTCGCCGCGCTGAAGGATCGTAACGATCAGGTTAAGGCGACCGGATTTGAGGTGAAAGAAGGGGTAGATCCGAACGATATCAGTAAGGCGGGCTGGGGTGTGATTTTTCCCGCTGGCCCGCAGACCGCCGCTATCCGCGAGGCGCTGGGTGAACTGTTGGACTGGCGCAGCAGGCAGGCGGGCCAATTCTACCGTGAGTGCGATTACCTGCCGAACGAGAGCAAGGCTCATTTCCTGAGCCGCCAGGGTGCTGCTACCTCTGGCGCAGCTGATCCCGATAAGCTGCCGTATTACCTGTTGATTGTCGGTAGCCCGGAGGAGATCCCTTACCGCTTCCAGTATCAGCTTGATGTGCAGTATGCGGTTGGGCGCATTCACTTCGACAACCTGGATGATTATGCGCGCTACGCCCACAGCGTGGTATCCGCCGAGCGGGGTGAGGTAAAACTGCCGCGCAAAGCGGTCTTCTTTGGCGTGCAGAATGACGACGATATCGCTACCGCTTTGGCCGCCAACGGGCTTGTGCGCCCGCTGGCGAGTAAGATCGCCGGGCACAAGTATGCCGTAGACTGGGATGTTCAAACCGTGATCGGCGCGGAGGCAAGAAAAGATCGCTTGAGTCAGTTTCTCGGCGGGAGCGAAACACCTGCGATACTCTTCACGGCCAGCCACGGGGTTGAGTTTGACAACGGCGACCCGCGCCAGATTGCGCACCAGGGAGCCATCCTATGTCAGGATTGGCAGGGGCCACGGTGGTCGTACGGGCGGATCCCTGAGAGCTTGTACTTCTCGGGCGACGATATTGGTGACGGTGCGCGGCTTCTGGGCACGATTGCCTTCTGCTTCGCCTGCTTCGGCGCAGGCACCCCCCGCGACGACGATTTTCCGCACCAGAAGGGCTTTCAGGCGGCAATTGCGCCTCACGCTTTTATGGCACGGCTTCCGCAGCGTCTGCTCGCTCACCCCAAGGGTGGTGCCCTTGCCGTGATCGGCCACGTTGAGCGGGCCTGGACCTTCTCGTTCAACGATGCGAACGGTCGCCCACAGATCGGAACCTTCGAGAGCGCCATGCGCAGCTTGATGTTCGCTGGTGTCTCGGTCGGTATGGCGCTGGAGTTTTTTAACAATCGCTACGCGGAGTTGGCAACTGGGCTTACGGAGGATATGGAGAATATCCGTACGGGTACCTCTATCAATCCGCTCGATCTTTCCACGAAGTGGACGGAGCATAACGATGCACGTAGTTATGTGGTGATCGGCGATCCGGCAGTACGGTTGCCGCTGGCTGATCGTGGAACTGCTCCGACCTCAAACGAGCGGGCGACGATCCCGACGATAACTGCGGCAACGGTGAGTGTACGCCCTCCGGATCTCTCGGTCAAGACTCCTGCCCCGGCCCCGCCACCCGTCGCCCCGCCAAGTGTGCCAAGTGCGGGGACTCAGGGCTGGGTGGTGCAGGCCCAGGTCGGCGACAATAGCGCCAGTTTCGGTATCTTTGGCTCGGGCGAGAAGGGGAGCGAGGCGATGAATAAGCTCACCACCTCGCTCCAGGAGTTCGCCGAGCGCCTGGGTGAGACGCTCAAGCGGGCGATTGAGGATGCATCTCACCTGGAGGTGGAGACCTATGTGGCTGACGATCTCTCCACGGTGAACTACCGCGAGGGTGACTTCAGCGGGGCGCAGCTACGGGCGGTGACGCGCATGGCCCTTGATGGTGACACTCAGGTGGTGGTGCCCCGGCGCGGAGATCTGCTTGATACGGATCTGTGGGCCATCCACACCAGTATGGTGCAGCAGGCCCAGTCCAATCGTGCCGAAATGATCCGCACCCTGGCCGCCGCCGCCGCTGGGCTCTTTAGTTCCCTGAAGTGACTCGGAGGGATGAGGGATGAGGGATGAGGGAGGAAGGAGGTGTCCGGACACCTCCTTCCTCCCTCCCCCTTCATCCCTCATCCCTCATCCCTCATCCTTCCTGAGCGAGTAAACCGCTATGGCTATCTTCGAGATAATCGAGCCGATTGCGGGGGCACCCGCCCCACCTGGCCCGTGGATAACTCGCCCGGCTCCGCCGGTCTCCTTCAGCGTCGGTGCCTCCCCCGAGACGGGGTCGCCGGTCTGGCGGGTAAGCTTGCCGTCTGATCCGCAGGCGGCGCGGGAGGCACTGTCCGAGGCGGGACGTGGTCTGCGCGCACAGGAGGCGGCGCTGGATCTGGCCCAGGCTCGCATTAGACGCGTCGCCAGTGGCGGAGTCAGCTTCGCCGTCGGAGGCACCCCTGCCCCTGAGCGAGAGTTGATGGGACTGATGGGCGAACTGCGCGCCGCCGAGAGCGGTGTTGGCAGTTTCGGCCTGCGCGAGACACTCAGCTCCGGCTGGAGTGAGGCCGAGGAGAAGTTCCGTGCCTTCTCGGCGCAGGTTCACGAGACACTGACAAACTACACGGTGGTCGAGACTCAGGTGGATCTGGTGCTGATCGGGCGTACCAGCGTGGGCTGGACGGGCGATGTGCGCTCATTGATGGTGAGTGATCTGCGTCCCGATCACGCCGACCTGCACCGCAGAGCCCTGACCCTGGCCCTTGATTCGCGGACAGCCATGCTGCGCACCTTCACCACCGTGCTACGCGGTGCCGCAATTGTGGCGACCATGATCAGCTCGCCGGTGGGTGCGGTCACTGCCCTGCCCGCCGCCTGGAAATTTATTGATCAACTACTTACCGATACCCGCAGCCATTAAGATGACAAAGGAGCGCCTGACCATGCCCACCGAGCTTGAGAACTCCATCCGCATCGCCGCCGAGAAGGTCGCCGCCTATGTTGAGAACGTGTCGGTGATGGAGGTGAAAACTTTCTACGTCCTGACGAGCGCGACGGCGACGCCCGACCTTGAGACGGAGCGCCCCGCCGCCTACACGCAGGTGAAGCTCGACGGCGATAGCAAGACGGTCGTGCCGATGCGCGAAAGCCGCGACGGCGGCCTAGAGCTTGACGGCACGCTGTTCGAGATCCACGAGCGGAACGTGGCCACCGCCACCGAGTACCGCGCTCGCGTACTGAGTTCGCTGATCGGGTTGCTCCAGCAACGCAGCAGATAATGTAGGGGCGCAGCAGCACCGTGCTGCTGCGCTCTTACGAAGGAGTGACCGTGCCACATCTGCCGCCGCGCCTGCGCGAGATCGTTGAGGAGTTTAAGGCTAGCGACCGGGACGAGAAGTTGGAACTTCTGCTAGAGTACGCCGACCGCATGCCGCCTCTGCCCGAATCGCTCCAGAACCACCAGCATATGGAGCAGGTTCACGAGTGTATGAGCCCTGTCTTCGTTTATGCTGAGCGCGAGGGTGCGGGCCTGCGTTTCCACTTTGATGTACCCGAGGAAGCTCCAACGACCCGTGGCTACGCCTCACTTCTGGCGGAGGGACTACGCGGATGCACGGCTGCGCAGGTAGCCGCCGTATCGTCTGACTTTATTCAGGAAATGGGCTTGCACCGCGTCCTCAGCCCGCAGCGGCTCAATGGGATTAGTGCCATCCTGGCCTATATGAAGCGTCAGGCTTTGCGCCTGGGCTAACGGGTGCCAGTACCCTTGGCAAAAGCGGAGGCTTTCGCCATATCGGCACCGACCATTGCCAGAGCGTAGCGCAAGCCGTCCTGAAGGTTCGAGCGCGTGACGATCCCGGTCATATCAGCGCCCAGGTGGACAATGGTCTGAGCAACCTCGGCGCGGATGCCGGTGAGGACAATCTGCGTGCCGAGCAACTTCGCGGCCTGGGCGACCCGCAGCAGCGCATCGGCCACCTGCGTATCAACCACCCGCACGCCGCTAATATCGAGCAGGGCCACATCGGCCTGATTGGCCGCAACTCCCTCAAGCAGCGTCTCCATAATCTGCTGGGCGCGGCGCGCATCAATCGTGCCAATGATCGGCATCACCACCACGTTATCGGCCAGCGGGATGAGCGGTGTACTCAGTTCGCGCAGGGCGGCCTCCTGCCCGGCGATAATCTGGAGCAGATGCTCGGTGTTTCGCTGGGCGGTTACGTCACGGATGACGGAGATACCAGCCACGATGCTGCCGGATCCATCGCGAGCGGGTGCCATCGTTATTTCGTAGATATTGCCATCGTAGGGCAGATCAACCTGTGAACGTTCACCCACAAAGACCGCCCGGTATCCTAGCTCCACCGCTTGGATCACGAGTGGCGGCATCGCTTCCCAGAGTGTGCGACCAAGCACAGACTCGCGAGGGGTAATGTCATCGCGCTCCAATCCGCCACCCTGAACCTCAATATAGCGAAAGTCTTTATCGAAGTAGAGCGCAAAGGTATCGGGAAGATTCTGGAGCAGTGTATCGAAGAGGATCTGTGCCTGTTCTGGCTTCATAGAGAATATGCCTTTCCAGATGAGGAGTGCTGACGTTAGTGTAGCAGCAAGCAGCATTTTCGCAAGCGCTATCCTACATCCAGCTATCAAGTTCATCAACAACAGCAGCAGCAGCGGCCAGCAGTTCCCCGCCACCAAGGATCGCTAAAGTCGGGGCTGTCAGTTCTAGGGCGCGCAATGACTCCTCGCGACCAATCGTGGCTGAGCGGAGGGCGGCACCGAGAGCGGACTCGGCTCTGGCCCGATTTGATGGGGCCATGGCTTGGGCAAGGGCGATCCCAGCGCGTGCCCGGTCTATGGATCGCAGAATGCGCGCAGTCACCGCTGCGGCATCGTCGTAGCGGTCCGCCGCTGCCAGAGCGGCAGCAACCGCCGCCAGGTAGCGCCCACGGGTCTCGGCGGATGCCAGCATACCCGGTCGTTCATCTACCGCCAGCGCCTCGGCACTATGCCCAGACGCGACAAGCAGCGGGGCGATCAGAGTCAGGGCACGGATCCGGTCGGCGGGCGCATCAATGGTGGCCGCATAATCGAGGGCAGACAGCGGATTACCGGCCCGCGCCCGATCAATCGCGAGGTCGGCGGAGGTATGCGCCCGCTGATCATCAGCACCGATCATGGCGACGAGAGTCAGACTCTCCTCCCACTCACCGCTGTTCGCCAGGATGCGGGCGATCTCGTCTTTGGCCCAATCACGTTCATCGTCATCATCGAGCCGCACGAGGATAACCTGGGCAGCCGGGTAATCGCCGCTCTGGGCGATTGCCACCGCAACCTTAGCCAGTGCGCGGTCGCGCTCCTCACCCTCGGGCAGTTGCTCGGTAATCTGCAAGGCATCTTCACGGCGACCAATGGCGGCGTGGGCGGCGGCCAGTGAGGCGAGCAGGGGCGCACGGTCATCGCCGGTGAGGGCGTCAATGTCGCTGGTTGCCCGCTCCAGGGCGAGCATTGCCACCAGCCCGTCCAAGGTGAGGCGCAGATCAAGCAAGGCGGCCACCCGCACCTCAACAGCACGGATCTGCTCGGCAGCGGCTAAGGCGTCACCATCTTTTTCGGCGAGAGCCAGGGCGTGGGACAGTCGGGCGAGGCCACGGTCGCGCTGGCTGGGGCTGGGCAGAGCATCAATTCGGGCGCGGGCAGCGCGATCATCGTGAGCGGCGAGGTCACAGGCCAGCTCGATCTGCGCCCAAGCCGCCACCGTCTCCAGGGTGATCTCCTCAAGAATCATCGCTCCGCGTGCGTCACCGGCCCTGGTGAGAGCCACCGTTACCTCGGCCCGCGCCCACGCCGCCATACTCTCGTGTACGATTCCATGGGCCACGCGCCGGGCGCGGTCGAGATCACCGACTGCGATCAGATGGCGTGTCACCTGGGTTTCTACCATCGCACGGCGCTCCAGATGCTCGATCCGTTCGCCGATGGCCAGGGCGACAGCGGTCTTTCCTATGCTCAGAGCGGCATTGGCCAGGGCGACAAATAGTTGCTCGCGCTGCTCGCGCCAGCCGTGTGAAACCGGGTTGGCCTCCAGATCGAGGGCACGCGAGAGCAGACGCATCGCCGACGCACGCATACGTGCGCCGTAGCAGACCTCACCAAGGCGGCGCAAAATCTGGGCTTTGCCCATCCCGTCGGGTAGCCGTTCCACCAGTTCGATCACACGCTTGAGAATAGCCTCGCGCCCACCACGCTCAAAACCCGTCACCAGTGCCTCAACCGCACTATCGGCGTTCAGCGTGCGGGCGCGTGTGGCCAGTGTCCCCGCCAGCGCAGCCGCACGCACCGTACGCAAGGGCGGGCCATCGGATGCGGCCCACATCTCCCACGCCGCATCGCTATAGGCATAGTTCAGCGATGCCTGACGCTCGTGGGCGCGCACCCGCTCGCGTGCGGTCACGCGGGCCAGCCTGGCGGCGCGCTCCGCTACCGGGCCAAGGGCCGCGTGACGAGCGGCTTGTCGCATAAGGTAGCTTCCGGTTAGGGACGCAGCGCCCGATGCACCATCGGTGAGTCCGCTCATTGCGAGAGCGGCCAGATCGCCGTGGGCCTGCTCCAGTTCATCGGGGGCGCTGCGGGCTAGGAACCCGCGCAGGGCGCTGTGGGCGAATGTCGCCAGCAGCAGCGGCGGAGCAGAGACCCGGTCGGGGTCGCGCCGAGTTGCCTGCATCGTCAGGTCAATCAGACGCAGCGACTCCCAGTGCAGCAGGAGCGGCTCGGGGTCGCTGCCCAGTAACTCGGTGGCAACGGGCAGCGGGAGCGGCTCACCGGCGGCGGCGAGCAGGAGCGCCATACGTCGTCCCACCGAGTCGAGCTGCTGCCACCAGCAGTCTAGCAGACCGGCAAGGCCATTCGGCGGCGTGGTTGGGTCAATCAACCCTTCAGTCAGCCATCCCGCCGCAAGATCGAGATAGAGCAGGTTCCCATCAGATGCGCCGATTAGTCGGGTAGCCGTAGCCGGATCACACCCGGCAGCGGACAGAAGACCGGCGGCAACTCTGCCAACATCCGGATCGTCGTCGGGCAGGCACAGCCGCAGCCGGGGTACATCGGGCAGGTGGCAGCCGGGGGCGCAGCCAACAATCAGCGTCACACCAGGCAGAAGATCGTTGGGGATAAACGGCGGATCGGGCCGAAGCGGGGGCACATCGGGCGCAGGCATGTCAATCAGCAACGTAAGCGGATCACCGGGCTGCCCCGCTGCCTCAGTGAGCAGACGGGCAAAGGCGCTCGGATCAGTCAGCAAAGCCGGGTCAATCAGCGCGATGCTGGGCCTGCGCAGAGCGACGATCTGGGCGTAGAGCGCCGGAAGACCGGCGGGGTCGGCATCAGCCAGCCAGAGCGGCATCGGGTGGCGTACCGCAAGCGCGGCAATCAGGCTCGTCACCCCACTACCGGGCGGCCCCTCGACAACTATCAGCCCACCACGCGGGTCGGCGGCAGCGGCCTCAATCGTGGCAAGCAGGCGCGTGCGCTCCGTTGCGCGACCGAGACAGGCCACAACGTGGGCAGCCTGACGCTGGAGGCTGGCCGAAACCTCGGCGTGCAGGGCGGGGAACGCCTCCAAAGCGGCGTAGGCTTGTGGCAAATGGCTGCTCGGCGTAGGAATGATCATTCTATACCACGGGGTAGCAGAAGGCGGCGGCAGGTTGCCCCGCCGCCGCCTTCTGGCACCCGAGAAGGGTTACTTGATCTCGACGACCGCGCCCGTCTCGCCCAGTTTGACCTTGGCGGCCTCGGCGTCTTCCTTGCTGACGCCCTCCTTGACCGGCTTGGGGGCGGCCTCGACCAGATCCTTGGCCTCCTTCAGGCCCAGGCTGGTGAGCTCGCGCACCACCTTGATCACCTGAATCTTGTTGGGGCCGATCTCCTTGAGGATGACGGAGAACTCGGTCTGCTCCTCGACGGGGGCAGCCGCAACGGCAGCCTCCGCAGCCGGGGCAGCGGCACCGGCGAACATCGGAGCAGCGGCGGTAACGCCCCACTTCTCCTCAAGCGCCTTCTTCAGCTCGACAAGTTCGAGGACGTTCAGAGTCTCCAGCGACTCGATGATTGCGTTAATCTTATCACTCGCCATTACAACACGCTCCTTAAAGTGTGCTAGATCAAAAAGATAGGCCAAAAAAACATGGAAGGCTGACTAGGCAGCCTCACCGACAGACTCTGCGGGCGGCTGTAGCTGATCAATGCGAGCCTGCACCACATAAACGACATTCGTGATTGTCGCGTTGAGGACACCGACCACACCAGAGACCGGTGCGGCGATAGCGCCGAGTACCTGAGCCAGAGCCTGCTCGCGTGTCGGCAGTTTCGTTACCTGATCCAGTCCATCGGCGGCAATCGGGCTGTTGCCCAGGAGTCCGCCGCGCAGCACCAGGGGCTTAGCCGTCACCTTCGTGGCGTCCAGCAGGATCTTCGCTACCTTCGCCACATTATCGTAGGCAAAGGCCACCGCCGTCGGGCCTTCGAGCAGCGGCTCAATTGCCTCGCGCCCTGTCTTGCGAGCGGCCAGGCGAAGCAGCGTATTCTTCGCGATAATCAGCTCTGCGCCGTTCTCGCGAAGCTTGGCCCGCAGGGCCGTCAGTTCAGCAACCGTGAAGCCACGGTAGTCGGCCACAACTGCCAGTTGTACGCGCGACATCTTGTCAGACAGGTCGTCAACAATCTCAACTTTGCGCTGTGTTGGCATGAATTCACCTCCTTCCTTAAATCGCAGACGTAAAAAAAGCCGCTGTGTCCTAGACACAACGACCAAGGGAGAAGCTAGGCTTCCACACACAGACAATGAGGCGGAAGAGTTCCGCAGCACCATATCCGTGCGACCTCGGCTGGCGGCCTGCTGGCCATTAAGGAACGCCCGTGCGCCCCACCACGCTATCTAGGGTGGCTATGTAATTTTAGGCCGCGTGAATTGTACCATATCCACGACCATCTACCGACAAGAATGATCACATAATATGATTAACATTGCCAGCTTTGCTGGCAATGTTAATCATATTATGTGATCTTTACGCGGGCTGGTTCATTGTCTGCACGAGGCCAACGTTCATCGGGATGCCCGGCCCCATCGTGCTGGTGAGCGTCACCGTGCGGATGTAGACGCCCTTGGCCCCACTGGGTCTGGCCGTCTTCACAGCTTCCATCAGCGAGATAAAATTCTCGGTGATCTGCCGCGGTGTGAAGCTAACTTTGCCAATTGCCACGTGCAGGATGCCGGTCTTATCGTTGCGGAATTCCACGCGACCACCGCGCACCTCTTGGATCGTGCGGGGCAGATCGGCGGCGGGCACAATCGTGCCGCTCTTCGGGTTTGGCATCAGGCCACGGGGGCCAAGCTTACGACCGATACGACCGACCTTGCCCATCATATCGGGGGTTGCAATCGCCACATCGAAGTCGAAGAAGTTTTCCTTATCAACGCGGGCGATCAGGTCGTCGCCGCCGGCGAAGTCAGCGCCAGCGTCAAGAGACGCCTGAATTGCTTCACCCTGAGCGAAGACGAGGACACGCACCGACTTGCCGGTGCCGTGGGGCAACGCCACCGTGGTACGAATATTCTGATCGGCGTGGCGTGGGTCAATCCCGAGGCGCAGGTGAACCTCAATCGAGGCGTCGAACGAGACGAAGCTCGTCTCCTTTAGCAGGCTAATCGCCTCTTCGGGTGTATAGAACAGAGTCCTGTCGATCTTCGCGGCTGCTGCGAGATACTTCTTGCCGTGCTTCGGCATAAAACAATCCTTTCGTGGTCAGACGGGCCAGCGGCCCTCCCACGCTACTAACTAACGATCTTAATGCCCATGCTGCGGGCGGTACCGGCGATAATAAGCTCAGCGGCCTCAACATCAAGGGCGTTCATATCCGGCAGCTTCTGCTGGGCGATCTGGCGCAACTGAGCGCGGTTGATCTGGCCGGCGCTGGTGCGGTTCGGCGTGCCTGAACCCTTCGCGGCACCTGCGGCCTTGCGCAGCAGGTCGGCAGCGGGCGGGGTAAGCAGCTTCACCTGGAAGGAGCGATCCGAGTAGATCGTAATCTCAACCGGCACGATGCTGCCTGCCTGAGACGAGGTCTTCTCGTTATACTCCTTCACAAAGCCCATGATATTGATGCCGTACTGTCCAAGGGCCGGACCGACGGGTGGTGCAGGGGTAGCCTTCCCGGCGGGAAGCTGTAGCTTAACAACGGCGACGAGTTTCTTTGCCACGACAATACTCCTCTGTAGTGGAAGGTGCGGCGAATCCGCGTCCTCCTCCCTCACCGAGCCGGCTGGCTTCGTCCACCGGGTTGTGAGGTGCCAGATACACACGAGGGGGCCAAGTGGCCCCCAGTGCGACGCAAACGAAGCTTGCGCCTGAACGGACAGTTCTAATCTACCAAGCGTGTGACTTGGAGGAAATCCAGCTCAACCGGAGCCTCGCGCCCGAAGAAGGAGACAAGGACGCGGACACGGCCACGCTCGTGGTCAATCGCATCAACGACACCCTCGAAGTCTGTGAAGGGGCCATCCGTAATCTTGACCGCCTGACCCTTCTGGTAGCTGACGCGCACCTTCGGTGCCTCGCCCTCCATCTGCTTGAGGATCAGCTTGACTTCATCATCCTCAAGGGGCGTGGGACGATTGCCGTGGCCAACAAAGCTCGTGACGCCAGGGGTATTGCGAACAACATACCAGGAGTCGTCGGTCATGTGCATCTGCACCAGCACATAGCCGGGGTAGATTTTTTTATTGACCGTGCGGCGCTGGCCGTTCTTGATCTCGATCTCTTCCTCAGTCGGGACAATCACCCGGAAGATCTGGTTACGCATCTCCATCGAGTCGATGCGATGCTCCAGATTCTGCTTCACCTTGTTTTCGTAGCCGGAATACGTGTGGATCACGTACCAGCGCCGCTCCTCGGTGGTTTCCGTATTTTCTTTTTTTTCTTCCTCGGCCACAGCAGCCCTCACATCACTAGCTCTTAACTCAGGAGCGAAACGAGCTGTGTGTACAAGAATAGGAAGATCGAATCGCCAACAAACAGAATCAGGCCAATAGTCACAGAAATGGCGATAACGACAACCGTGAGACGAGTCGTCTCCTCTCGCGTAGGCCACACTACTTTTCGCAGCTCGCCGCGAGTCTCGCGGACCGTGCGTGCAACGACATTTTCCGGCTGCTCTTGCTCTTTTTCTTTAGCCACGGCCATTACATGTCCTTAATAGGTGGCGTAGGAAGGGCGACGTACGACAGTTGCCGCACGCCGCCCACGGCTTGGCATTACTCAACAATCTTGGTGACGACCCCGGCACCGACGGTGCGTCCGCCCTCGCGGATGGCGAAGCGCAGACCCTCTTCAATCGCCACGGGCACGATCAGCTCCACGCCCATCACCACGTTGTCGCCCGGCATCACCATTTCCATGCCCTCCGGCAGCTTGATGCTCCCGGTCACGTCGGTGGTGCGGATGTAGAACTGGGGCCGGTAGCCGGGGAAGAACGGCGTGTGCCGTCCGCCCTCTTCCTTCTTCAGCACGTACACCTGCGCCTCGACCTTGAAGTGCGGCTTGATGCTCCCCGGCACCGCCAGCACCTGGCCACGCTCGATGTCCGTGCGCTCGACGCCACGCAACAGGCAGCCCACGTTGTCCCCGGCGATGCCCTCATCGAGTGTCTTCTGGAACATCTCGACGCCCGTCACCACGGTCTTCTTGGGCGCCTCGTGGCTCATCCCGACGATCTCAATCGTTTCGCCGACCTTGACCTTGCCGCGCTCGATGCGCCCGGTCACCACCGTGCCGCGACCCTTGATGCCGAAGACGTCCTCGACCGGCATCAGGAAGGGCTGGTCGGTGGATCGCTTCGGGGTCGGGATGTACTCATCCACCGCCGCCATCAGGTCGAGAATACACTTGAACTCGGGGGCGTTGATGTCCTTGCTGGTGCTTTCCAGCGCGCCACGGGCGGTTCCGCGCACAATCGGAATATCGTCGCCGGGGAACTCGTACTTGCTGAGCAGCTCGCGCAGCTCAATCTCGACCAGCTCCAGCAGTTCCTCATCGTCCATCATGTCGGTCTTGTTGAGGAAGACCACGATGGCCGGCACCTGCACCTGGCGGGCGAGCAGGATATGCTCGCGGGTCTGGGGCATGGGGCCGTCGGGAGCGGAGACTACCAGGATTGCGCCGTCCATCTGGGCCGCGCCGGTGATCATATTCTTGATATAGTCCGCGTGGCCAGGACAGTCCACGTGGGCGTAGTGGCGGCTCTCGGTCTGGTACTCCACGTGCCGAATGGCAATGGTGATGCCACGGGCGCGCTCTTCGGGGGCGTTATCAATCTGGTCGTAGGCCAGAAACTGCGCCGCCCCCCGCAGGGCGAGAACCTTGGTAATCGCAGCGGTCAGCGTCGTCTTGCCGTGGTCCACGTGGCCGATCGTCCCAACGTTGATATGTGGCTTCGTGCGCTCGAATTTTACCTTCGCCATAGCTGTGTGTAGACCTCGTCATGCTAAATGTGTAACGTCAGGCAACCGATGATGGCTCCTGAGAGGGGGCTACCCCATTTGACCAGCAGGCATAGATTGCTGCAGGGAGCAGGCGACCGGATGCGCTCTCGCGCAACACAAGCTCACCAGCACTGGTCGTTCCCTGATAGCGGGCCATTGCCGCACCAAGAACATTCTGCAAGGTCAGGGCCGATATGTTGGTCGCGTAGGCGCTCATCAGCACACCGAGGGGGCTATCGCTGAGCAGAGCCACGCATTCACGAACCAAGCTCGGCAACTGCTCGTTCAGCCGCCAAAGCTCGCCGTTCGGTCCACGCCCGAAGATCGGCGGATCCATCAAGATGAGATCGTAGCGGTTGCCGCGCCGAATCTCCCGAGCCACAAACTTTGTCGCGTCATCAATCAGCCAGCGTATGAACCGATCTCCGAGTCCCGACGCCTGCTGGTTCTCTTGCGCCCAGCGTAGCGATGGCTTTGACGCATCAACGTGAACAACGTGGGCTCCTGCGTGGGCAGCCTCCAGGCTACTCAGGCCGGTGTAGCCAAACAACACAAGCACCCGTGGTTCACGCCGACTGGCCAGTTGGCGACGCATCCAGGCCCAGTGAGCACTATGCTCAGGAAAAACCCCCGTGTGGCGGAAGGGGGTCAGCTTGGCCCAGAACGTCAGATCGCGATAGTGCATGGGCCACTGTTCAGGAAGTTGTCGGCGCTGCTGCCAGACCCCGGCCCCATCCTCGCCGCGCAGTTTCTCGAACGTGGCATCGGCGCGCTGCCACTCGCGCTCCGACAGATTTGGTTCCCAGATCGCCTGAGTCTCTGGCCGTACCAGCGTATACTGGCCAAACCGCTCAAACTTTGCGCCGTTCCCCGAGTCAATCAGCTCATAGTCAGTCCAGAGCGGGGGAGCCAGCAGGTTTAGGACGGCCATACTTACACCAAGAGGGGCGGAACCTCGCGGCCAAGGCTCGCCCCTCTCCGTACACTAGTTTCCGGTGCGCTTCTCGATGATCTCCTTGGCCAAATGCTCGGGCAGAGCCTCGTAGTGGTCAAACTCCATTGACGAGGTTGCGCGGCCCTGGGTAGCCGAGCGCAGATCAGTCGTGTAGCCGAACATCGTGGACAGAGGCACATACGCCTTGATAATCTGGGCGTTTGCACGACCCTCCATCCCGTCCACGCGGCCACGGCGCGAGTTGAGGTCGCCAAGCACCGCGCCGAGGAAATCCTCAGGGGTGGTCGTCTCAACCTTCATAATCGGTTCGAGGAGTTGCGGACGCCCCCTGCGGACGCCGTCCTTGAGGCTCATCGAAGCGGCGATCTTAAACGCCATTTCGGACGAGTCCACCTCGTGGAAGGAGCCATCGTAGAGAGTGGCCTTCAGGTCAACCACCGGATAGCCGGCCATCACGCCTGACGACATCGCCTCTTTGATGCCCTGCTCAACCGGATTGATGTACTCACGCGGGATCGAGCCACCGATAACGCCGTTGACAAATTCAAAGCCGAGGCCAGGGGTCTGCGGCTCGAACTTAATCTTGACGTGGGCGAACTGGCCCTTACCGCCGGTCTGACGCACGAAGCGTGTCTCAACATCAACCGCCTGCGTGATCGTCTCGCGGTAGGAAACCTGGGGCTTGCCCTGGTTGGCCTCGACCTTGTACTCACGGCGCATGCGGTCAACGATCACCTCAAGGTGCAACTCGCCCATACCCTTGATGATCGTCTGCCCCGTCTCCTGATCGGTGTAGACCCGGAAGGTGGGATCTTCCTCACTGAGACGATTGAGGGCAATCGCCATTTTGTCCTGGTCGGACTTGGTTTTTGGCTCAATCGCCAACTCGACCACCGGCTCGGGGAAGCGGATGCTCTCCAGCACAATCGGGTTGTCCGGGTCGCAGATCGTATCACCGGTGAAGCTCTGCTTGGGGCCGACCATCGCGGCAATATCGCCGGCGTAAACCGACTCAATATCCTCGCGGTGATTGGCGTGCATCTGGAGGATGCGTCCAAGGCGCTCACGCT
>CAIXLU010000395.1 GCA_903920315.1 uncultured Oscillochloris sp. | reverse complement strand
GTTTGCGGCGCTCGTAGTAGTGGCTTCAGCCACGTTACAAAGCCTTGCACGGGGCTAAAGCCCCTACTACGAACTGTCAAGCTAAAACCGCCGCTTCTGAAACCTTGTCTTACGCACGGCACGATCACCTTTGCCCCTGGCCAGACGAGCGCCGAGTTTGCGGTGCCCATCCTTGATGACCTGCTGGTGGAGGGGCGATGAGCAGTTCAACATCGCCCTGTACGACCCGCGCCCAGCGGCACGCGGCCACGCCAAACCGGGCCTGATGAAGCCTGCGCCCCAGTTCGGCGTGGGCGATGGGGTAACGCTGGGCGAGCGCCCATAGCTATCAAGCTAACAAGACACCAGGACGCTCCTGTGGCACCATGTTGGTAGATACCCACCAGTATGCAGCAACGGGAGCGTCCAGATGGTTACGATACCACAGGTCTGTTCGGCCATGCAGGATGTTTTGACCACCGTCGCCAATGCGGCGGCGCGCACCACCGGGTTCGTCCAGCGTGCGTCGACCCTGACGGGCGCAGGCTTTGTCCAGGCACTCGTGTTTGGCTTTCTCGCCAACCCCCGTGCCACGCGGGCGGAATTGGCGGCCACCGCTGCGGCGGTCGGCTGTCCCGTCTCGGCTCAAGCTATCGATCAGCGCATGACCGATGCTGCCGCCGACGGTCTTGACCAGGTGTTGGCGGCCGCCACCACGACCATGCTGGCGGCGGATCCCGTCGCCATCCCGCTCCTCCAGCGCTTCACGGGAGGCGTTTGGGTGCAAGATACCACCACCGTGGGCTTGCCGCGCACCCTGGCCCACGTCTGGCGCGGGGGTTCCAATCAGCACACCACGGACACGGCGGCGCTCAAACTGGGCGTCCGACTCGATCTCACCCATGGGACGCTTCAGGGGCCGTTCCCCGACCATGCGATCACCAATGACCGCAAGACCGAGATCGTCGAGCATCCGCTCCCGCCTGACTCGCTCCGGATTGCCGATCTCGGCTTTTTTCGGCTGACCGACTTGGCCCAGGACGGCGCGGAGCACCGCTTCTATCTCAGTCGTCTGGCCATCCTGACCGCCGTCTTTCGGCCCGATGGGAGCCGCCTGGATCTGCCGCGTTGGCTCACGCAACAGCCGGAGGTCGTGGACATCCCCGTCCTGATCGGGCAGAAGGAGCGCCTGCCCTCCCGCCTGATCGCCGTGCGGGTGCCGCAGGAGGTAGCCGACCAGCGCCGCCGCCGGCTGTATGCGGACGCGGCACGGCGCGGGCGGCAACCGAGTGCGCTTCAGTTGGCCTTGGCGTCCTGGACCCTGTACGTGACCAACCTGCCCCCGGAGCGCCTGACCGTGGACGAAGCGCTGGTGCTGGGACGGGCGCGCTGGCAGGTGGAGTTGCTCTTTAAGCGCTGGAAAAGCCATGGGCAGATTGACACGTGGCGCAGTGGCAAGCCCAGTGCTATCCGCTGTGAGCTGTATGCGAAAATTCTGGCGATGATCCTCAGTCAATGGGCCATCCTGGTGAGCTGCTGGGCGTTTCCGGATCGGAGTCTGTCCACCGCCCTCAAGGTGGTGCAACAGCACGCCCTCTGTCTGGCCACCGCGCTGCACACGCACACCCTCTTGGTGACCGCGTTGATGAACTTGGCGCGTTGTCTTGGGGTCGGATGTCGCATCAGTCGGCAGCATGCGCATCCTCCGACCTTTCAACGCCTGCTCGACGTGAGTGAGGCGGTCTTAGCTTGATAGCTATGGGGTGCCGTGAAGCGCACCCCAAACCGGGCACGGCATGCTGTGTCCAGGCGGAGGTAGCGAGGATGCTCACAGAACGACGGGGATTGGGGATGGCGAGCCTGTTGCTTGCCTTGGCGCTGCTCTTGTCAGCGTGTGGTGGTGGCGGCGGGACGACGGCCCCGGCGGGCGGGACGACGCCGCCGGCGGGTGGCAGCACGGTCCCGGCGGGTGCGCCGATCAAGATCGGCGCGATCTTCGACCTGACCGGGCCTACGGCTGACGTGAGCACGCCCTACTCCAAGGGCCAGATTGCTTTCGTGAAGTGGAAGAACGCCAACGGTGGCGTTGGTGGGCGC
>CAIXLU010000394.1 GCA_903920315.1 uncultured Oscillochloris sp. | reverse complement strand
CTCATAGCTGGTGGCAATCGTCCAGAACCCGTCCGGGCCGTCCAGCCGATAACCAGGACGTGTCCAGTTGTCAGGCACCGTCAGGGTGTAGCCGTCAGGCAGTCCCGGCGGTAGTGGTGATGCGATGGACGCCGCCAGATCCTCAGGCGTTGTGTCGGTCTCGGTTTGTGGCGTTACGACGGGCAATTCTGCCTGTTTGATTGGTGGTAGAGGAGGGAGCATATCTCTATTCCTTTGTGTAGAACATTTGTAAGGGTGTGCGGGGTGTGCGGTCTAGGTGTGCGGTTGTGTTTCCCGTCCTAGTGCCGTAAAACAGGGCGACCGCACACCTCACACCTCACACACCCGTTTTTAGGTATTGTAAGAAGGGACGCATATCGCATCTTCATATCAATATGTGATATGCGCCCGTTCTGACACGTGAGGGTTTTAAGGTGTGTGAGGTGTGTGGTCATTGACTTTATTCCTTTAGGAAGCCATAAACGACCGCACACCTAGACCGCACACCTCCGCACACCTCGCACACATTAGGGCGTCGTGAGTACCGCTGAGGGAATGAGAATGACACGCGACCTGCCACGCGGGTACAACTCCTTCACCACCGTCGCCGCCCCGTCAGACCCAGCGACGATGTAGCCACGCCTCACCCACTCGCGCCCAAACTCCTGCACCGCAGACGGGCCGACTCGCTCCAAGAATTGTGGCGTGCGGGTCGGGACACGCCAGTAATCCTCTCCGACGCGACGGCAGGCGATCATCCCGCCTCCTCTGTCGGCTTCCAGGTATTCCCACGTTGCCGGTATGGAGATATGGCCCATGCACGTCCCGTTATCGCGCGGCTCTCCTGCCTGGGCCAGGAGGGTTGACAATTTCTCCCATGCGTCGTGTGCCGGGTCGGTGCGTTCGTGGCCCATCTTCAACAAGTCACCCCATTGGTCGATCACCGTCATGTCACAGTCCAGGGCGTTGACGTTCGCGGCTTCGAGTGCGATCACCAACGTGGCGGCCGCAATCGCGACTACATCCCGCCACTCTCCGAGCGCCGCAATGGTCGCGTTGCCCTTCCATACCTCTACCGTTGCCCGGAATGCCGCCCACTCGCGCCAGATGGCCTCTAGCACGCGAGGAGCGAACAATCCCGCCCCGTTGCCCCATGCCGCCTCCAGCACCTGAGCGCGGCGTGCGCCTTCGTTGCTTCGACTGCCTGCACCGAGCGGCGGGTGTTCGGCGGTGTCCACAAACAGCACGCGGTTGCGGCTGCCTGCATGCCGAAATTCAGGGATGGCCTCACCACAGAGAAGGAGCGTCCCGGCCAGAGTCGCGCCGCCCTTGACAATGCCGTCAGCGCCGCCCTTGGTGTAGCTCTGCCCGTTCGCAAACTGGTAGCAATCAGACTCTAGGCGTTCGGGCTTGGCAACCGTGTGCGCCTCATCAATCAGCAAGGGCAATCCGCCGAGTCGCTCCAGCGTTTGGAACAATCCGGCGGTCGTGCTGCGAGCGGCTTCTAGCTTGAGCGGTGCCTTGGTCGGGCCGCCGAACGCGCCCGTTGCGAACATGGCGAGCGTGGTCTTTCCGCCTCCACTCTCGCCGAACAATCCCAGCACCGGGTTGCGGCGCGGTCGCATGCGCCCGATGATGGGGCCAGACAGGGCCAGGGACAGGGCCAGCCAGAATGTGGGAGTGTTCCATGTCGCTGCCTGCTGCATGGCCTGCGGATAGGCGTCGGCATCGGCTCCGACCACGATGCGCGGGCCGGAAGCGGTGAAACTCACCGGCTCGTCAAATCCAATCGAGCGGTCGGCCAGAACCAGCCCATCACCCATCAGGCCATACGCGGTACTCTCGGTTCGGCGAGGAATGGCCTGACGGTTCTCATGCGCAAACTCTCCGAGAAACGCCATCACCTGACTGATATTCCCGTCGTGAATGGTCGCGCCTGCGCCTCCTATCTGCTCAGAGAATGCACGGCGGTTACTGAGCGTGTCCGCCGTAATCGTCCGCTCCATCAGCCCTTCATCATTCCAAGCTATCGTGTAGGTGCGAAGGCCGGTATGCACGTCCTTGCCGATGGCACTGACAAAGATCGCGCCGGAGTACACGGGACGCGCAACGCCGGATGCGTCCAGCTTCACAATGGCCTGATTGCGCACGTCGTAGCCGAAGGGTGCGAACAATGCCGCCCCGGTTGTGGGATGAGCCATAAAGGACGTGCGGGCCTGGGCCTGGGCCTGAATGAGCGGCATGAGCATCGTCATCAGCGCATCCGCTGTACCACCCTGAGCCAGATAATCATCTACGCCCATCTTCGGCCCGTGGGGGTCTTGGGGCAGGTTGCACACATAGACGCTGGTATCGGCACGTGATGCCAGCAACCGAGCGAAAGCATTGACTGCTTTCTGCACGTTCGGGTTGGTCTTGTAATCGCCGTCCGGGCAGATAATCACGTCACGACCGTTGAGCGCGATGTGCTGCATGTCGGGTGAGGCGACTTTCCCCCCGTCCTCATTCGTCGCTCTCCAGCCGTAGACACCGTTGAGACTGATAGCCGCAATAGAGTCACCAAATGCCGTGGTCAAGGCGTCGCCCTTTTTGGCACCCTCGGTGAACCACGCGGGCCGCGCCGGGTTGCCGAGGTTGTCACGATGGCGAGGCAGCACGTCAAAGATGTTGGTCATGCCGCTGGGATAGAGATACTTGCGAGTCTTGCCCTTGCTATCCGTCACCGGCAAGTCAGGGCGGATGACGTGGGCGTAGGGCGTATCATCACCGAGCCGACGAAGGGGAATAACCAAGGCTCCTTCGTGCATGGCAGGCTTCACGGTCGCGGGCTTCACGTTGAGCAGCACACTCGCGGCGGTCGTATCGCCCGGTGCAAGTGAGTAGTACCCGCGTTCGGCAATAACGGTGTCGGAAATGGCACTGCTACGTAGAAGCGTGCGGTGTTTGTCTTCGAGAATGTTCACATTAACTCCTACGTGCTATACTTATCACACTGTTACGTGTTGACGTGTATATTGACTAAATGCCGTTCTGTCGGTACAATGCAGGTATTCTCACGCTTATAAGTGAAGAGGTACCAGCAATGACTACAGGAAACCCTAGACGTGTAGCGCGTCTAGGGTTTTCGTTATGTTCTGTGCGGTTTCGGCGCGAACCAACGTAATACTCTGCATTGCAATGCGGACGGCACTGCGTAGTGCGGCGGCTTTGTTG
Source organism: uncultured Oscillochloris sp. (assembly GCA_903920315.1). Taxonomy (GTDB): domain Bacteria; phylum Chloroflexota; class Chloroflexia; order Chloroflexales; family Chloroflexaceae; genus Oscillochloris. Next base: position 2,877 of record CAIXLU010000394.1, on the reverse strand, counting down.
GAGGTACCCAACTGTTGCGCGAGCTCTGCGAGCTCGCGCTGTTCGGTAGTGGATAGCCGGAAGTTGCATAATTCCCTCATTCTCTTACTCCCTTCGTGCGATATATCGTATCTACAGCGATACGATAGCACACATAACGCTTTTACGCAATTTAGGTTAAACGTATGTCACACGTGACATATCCGGCATACAGACGGCATAAACCTGCCGTAAGAACAGAAGTTCGATACCATATATGGTATCTATATGCCACCTTTACACGGTATAAGCTAACGTGCAAGATAATGCACCGACACTTGTGTCGGTTTCGTTTTACCTATCGGTAATCCCTGTCGTCTGATAAACCATACTGTACGAAGTTAATTTCGTTCGGGTGCGTGCAACATTGCGTTAACGCTATACGCTTGCGTAGAACCTGCCAATATATATAACTTATATATAAGCCGTTGGGCGCTATCGTCTCAGTGCAGACTATTGCGCCCAACGTCGCTGAAACGGCATCTTTCCGCACGTTACGAAGCCCAACAGAACCAAACGGAACCAAACAGAACGAACCAGGAGAATCCGCTAGTGCCGGTAAAGAGGATGTAGGTGATCGGGTTGAGTCCACCTGCATACTCCAGAGGTTGTCACCCATCATCACGCCGCCCCCATCGCGGCCCTCAGAAGCTCCTGCACCTCGGTCAACGCGACTTGGTAGCGCCTGCCCTCACTGGACTTGACTCCCTTCACTTCAAAGACCACGGCAGGAAGCGGCATTCCTCCCATAAACAGCGACCGTACCCGTAGCGCCTCTGCAGGTATGGCGGCGTGGCTCTCTGACGGTCGGGAAGCCTGATCATCGCGGGCTACCATCCGGCTTCCCTCAGGCTTTCCCCACGTATCCGCAGGTGGCACGATCACGCGCCCACTGGTTGCCGGGATGCCGTCGCCTAACAGCGTGGTGATCGCCTCATTCGTGACCCAGGGTATCCTCACCATCCGGGCTGGGCTGGTTGCTTTGCTGCGCAGCATCGCGATACCCTCGCCTAGTTCTCCCTCAGGAATATCGCGCTGTGGCAAATCGAGAAGAGCCGATGCGCTGCGCAGATCGCCGCCGACATAGAACGCGGTACGGTAGCACTCGCGGGCCGCGCTATCGCCGCCGACGACCTTGACGAGCATACTCTGGGAGGCACCGACCGAGTAGATACCGACTTTGCGCCCCTCCCTCAGCAGCTTCGCCAGATGGTCAATGGCACCGGGCACCTCGTCCGCAATGATGGGCAATTCGTCCAGGGCCAAAAACAGCGGAGCACCGATCTTCTGGCCGTCGCGCCTCTGCTCTAGCCGTCGCGCCAATTCGTCGGTAAGGTAGCCGAACATCGCGCTAATGTCGGTCGGGCTGATGGCCGGTGCCATATGCAGACGAGCGGCGATACCGCGCCAGTCCTCACCCGTCTCCGGGTCAACGTTGGCAAAGTGAGGATCGGCGAGGCACACCTTTGCCCCAATGGCCTGCAACTGAGGCAACAGCAGGCGCAACAGGGCAGACTTTCCGCCTCCGGTGGCACCGACTAACGCGACGTGGCACAAGCCGGATGCGGGCACCGTCAACAATTCGCCTCCTGCGCCCAGGCCCAACAAGATCCGCTCTTTCGTCGGCACAAAGCCGAGGCTGGCTAGGTCGGTCATCCCGGGCAGGCTGTGGGCAGTGGTGAGCTCAGCAGGCAGGAGAGGAATTCCGCTGCTGTCTGTTCGATTGTTGTTATGTGGGCTGTAGGTGAGGCTGTGCGGGACGGGTTGCCGTGCGGCTTCGATCTGGCGTGCGCTGTGGAAACCTCCGAGGGCCAGCCGTGCGGTGTCCTGATCGATCTGCAACACGGGCAGCAACCCCCGCGCATCGGGCATCCGCTCATAGCGAAAGCGGGCCACGTGCGCCACCCCCAGGGACGCCGCATACAGCAGGACACCCACGCACGCCACGAGCGGTAACACTCTCCAGCCAGCGGCCAGGGCCAGGTCAAGCGGCTGGAGCGTCTCGGCTTGCGCATCTTCTCGACGCAAGCGGTTAATTTCGGCATCCTGGCGAGCATAGGTCAACGCGCTCGGTGTGGTTGCCTGAGTTACGAGGGAGCCGATGGCCAGGAGAGCGAACAGGACGGCACAGATGCCGACGATCATCATTGCGGTGTGTTTCATATCGGTTATACTCCTATGTGAAGCCTTAGATCGTGTTTGCTGCACGCCTAAGAACTTCGTGTGCTAGCCCTACGTGCGGTAGACAGTCAAGCCGCCGCCGCACGTAGGGACACCCGATCCTCATCAGCCAACAGATCCCGAACACTCACCCCCAGCACATCAGCAAGCGCCTTCAACACCGGAAGATTCAATTCTTCAAGCGGCAGACCTTCGGTCTTGCCGTCTTTCGTGTTGTACCAGTAACGGCGGGCAGTCCCCATACTGATATCCGCTCGCCGTTGAAGATGCGAGATGCTAAACCCCTTATTCTCTGCAAGTTCACGAACACGTAACCGTGGCATACCTGTTCTCCTTTTGCTATGCCGTGTCAGATGTACCGCTTGAAATATAGCACGATGCGTTAGTGCTGTCAAGTGTTAACCTGTGAGAACATAACCCAAAGATATGCTTGACAAGATATAGCTAGTAGTGTATACTAGCATATGTGAGGGACAAACAAATAGCCCGCCCGGTGCTTCTAACACCAGACGGGCAACAGACAACAAGGAGTCACCCCAATGTCTACCGCCAATTCTACCACCGTTCGTTTGGCCGATGTGAACTGGAGCCGCTTCGTTCGGGAAGCTGAGGCGATGGCACGCGAGATCGAAGCCTCTACACCGGGCATCACCGCACGGGAAGCGGGCGGCTGCGCCG
>CAIXLU010000393.1 GCA_903920315.1 uncultured Oscillochloris sp. | reverse complement strand
GGTTGTTTGTCTGAAGGCGTGGGATCGGTGGGCCGTATGTGTATCGCTCGCCGGCATCAATGAAGATCCCCCAATCGCGCAATGAAGAGACAATCCGATCCACGGCTTTATCCAGGCCACCACGTTGACCGATCTCGGCAATGAGCCGTTGTTTCATCTGCTTCGGCGTCACACCGTTGTTGTAGCGGGTGAGCTGTCCAATAATGACGCTATTGATGCGAAAGAAGTCATAGGCGAGCAGAGTCAACCCGTAGTGGAGCCAGAGGCGATCCGTTGCTGTCTGTGATTGAGCGAAGAGGTGCTGCGCCTCCTCATGAAGCGCAGACGACCGCGATGTACTGTTGTGCCAAATATGGAGCAAGATTCCGATAGTCGTCCGGCGATTTTCTACACTCTCCACATGATCCGCTACGATTGGATCGAGGCGCACTCGCAACTCCGCACTATCGCGGGTCTCTACGCAGAGCGCGGCGGCGGCGTCGAGCCAGGTACGGTAGATATTACGGCGGAATCCAATCTGATTCTGCATAGGGTTACTCTCGACTGAGGAGTACCAAGGGTACGATCAACTCTTCGATGCTCAGCCCGCCGTGACTCACCACCAGGAGATCCTTCTGAGTGAAGGCCCGTCGGTCGGAAGGGATGAGTACATGCACATCAGGAGGCAGCAACCCATCGTCGTGCCAGATGAGCGCGGTTGGGAACTCCTCCTGCACGAGGGTGGCGACATCGGCGTTGCTGTAGATGCGGGCGCGTTTGCTGCGTGTCTCAACGGTCACACCTTCTCGACGCGGCAAGCTCATGCCGAGCGCTTCAACGTGGCCGTGGTCAGTGGTAATTGCAATAGTATACCCGAAGTCGAGCAAGTGTTCGATCAGCCCCTCGATCCATGTGGCACCCTGCGCGCCGTGCTCGTCGCCCCGGAGCCACACATCCAGGGCCGCACGCATGCCAGCCCCGCCCTGGGTCTCCGCATGAACCTTGGCGTCAATTGCTCCGCTTACGAGACAGAGCGCCTGGGTGCGCCGACTCGTGATGCTGTCTGGGTAGCGAGCGGTGGCCTGCGCCGGGAGTAGCTCGTGGGTGGCAGCGTCGGCAGGTAAGCCCTGATCTTGCCAGAAGGCACGCCAGCGTTGAGGTTCTTGACGGTTGTGGGAGAGGCTGTCCGGGAATCCGGTGGGACGCCGCCCGCTCACCAGAGCTTGGCGCGAGACGGCGGTGATACTGGGAATCTGGGCAAGGACAAGTCGCTCATCGAAGCGCCAGCGGGGGTGGCGTAACTGCCATGTGGCCTTAATCAGTACCCAGTCGGCGAGGGCCATGCCATCGAGGATGAGCAGTGCCGGGCGCATGGCGGGGTTCTGTTGGCGACGATAGGCGAGCCAGCCTGGAATATGATGCAGATGGTGAGGATGCGGCAGCGCACGTGCAGCCATCGGGGCGTAGTTGGCCTGAAGCCATGTCAGAAAAGCAGCGTCAATCTTTGGGCCGTACTGCCCATAGCGTATGAGCGACTCGGCAGGGTGGGTACGATCTGGGTCGTAGCGCTGCATTGTCAGCTCCGCCCAGTTCCATGCGATTGCCTGCCAATCCTCCCAGCGGGTCAACTGAGCGTGGAGCAAGCCGTTGATGACGTTTAGGGCTGTCTCAAGTGGTGGAACAGCATAGAGTACCTGCTCATGTCTCGTACCAGATGCCGGAGGTAGCGAGCCGTTGGCCACGAGACGCCCAGTAAGTGCCTGGAGGTCGTGGTCGTGTTCAAATGGCAGGGCAATGACGAAGTCGCCCGGTGGTGCTGGCCGGTCACGCAGGGTTGTTTGTTGGAACACGGCCCATGCCACGCTGATCAAGCGTAGTGGAGCGCCGCTGTCGCTCAGCAACTCGCGGAGCGGCCAGCCAGCGAGGGCAGGGCTGGAGCGGAGATCGGCAACCAACTGGGCCGCGAGGTCGTCGGCCATCGGGTCGCTACGGACGTGATAGTCGTCGAGCCAGGTAAGGAGGCGGCCCGGTGTCCGCAAGCGGGGCGGGTCGGCATCAAAAACGACGTGCAGCAGGTAGCGCACGCTCTCACTGTATTCGAGGGTCGTGCTTGGCTCCAGATCGGTGAGGGCGATGCTCAACCTGCGGCGCTGTGCGAGACTGAGTAGGCGTAAGGCGGCGTAGGCCAGGCCAGGAAAGATGATGTGCAGATCTAAGGCAAGGTGTTGCCCTTGCTGCCAGAGATCATAGGGAAGCGCATTGACTGGCCCAGCAGTGATGATGATCACTGGCGCATCGGCGCGGAAGGGCTGGGCCTGCTGGACGGCGTGGCGCAGGGAAATTGGGTCACGCTCGGTGATCACGCGAAAACCCCGCTGTTCTAGCTCCACCCGAATCTCTTCGTCGTCCAGCACATGATCCGGGTCGCTGACTAGGGTGAGTGGATGGGTGTGTGCAGGGAAGCGGGTGAGGAGATTCGTGATCATGGTGCAGGCTCATCGCACATCGCGATCAATGTTTTTGCTCTCATGATTGAGTGGATCGTAGTCGGTCTACCGCATTGCTAATGATCTGCGCCCAAAAGGGAGAGGGAGTGTTCTTCTGATTGATCAACTCCTGAACATCAATGATCTTCTCATGATTGATTGCGCCCCTCTGCCGCTCGTCAGTCGTGCCAGTAGTAGCAACCAGTACATTGGATTCGATGAGCGTTTCGATATAGATTCTCACCTCTTCGCGCTGCGGCGCGGGTAATGGAAGCCAAAGCTGATCAAGGGTGGTTAGATTCCCTCCGTGATATCCGCATGCCAGAAAATACCGTAGCAAAAGTTGTAAGCGACGGGTATGCGCCTTCTTAGAGTCATCTCTTGCAAGACCCCATTCTTCGGCAAGGAGCCATCCTCGTTCAGTCACTTCATCTTGGATATGAGGGTCGTCTTCGGGTGTCTCCACCGCATCATCAGCGTTACGTTCGGGTGTATCTTCTTGAGGTTGAGGGTTGGAGTGAGGCATCTCCGGCGTAGCATTAAGATTACGTTCGGAGATGTCTTCTTGCAGTTCAGATCCAGGCTGAGTCGTCTCTGCCAGATCATCAGATTCACTGTTGGCATCAGTCGCTTCTGATTCTTCCCCTACACCCGCGCTCTGCTCTAGCCCACGACTCCACACATCCATCGAGAGCGGCGTGACTTCGATGTGGATCTGTGCTCCATTCAGGAACGCGAGTGCTGTCAGTTGCTCACGGATAAGAGATTGGTAGCCGGTGTCAAGATGAGGAGGAGTGTCAGTCTGTACTTCGGCCAAGACAGTGTGGTAACCCGCCCAAATTCCGCTCGTCCACCGTATTACCAACGCATGAGGGTGTTCACTACGATGAATCACGTCGGTTATCTCGTGCTGAACCACATCGAGAGCAACAGTTTCGTTTTCGGTCAAGGAGGAAGCGGTGTATGCGAAAGGCAGAACCCAGACGAGCAAGTGCTGCTGCTGGTCGTAGGCCACAAGGACGTGGAGTACTGCGCTATCACATAGTGAGATTGCCGCAAGAGCTGACATGAGATCAAGCAGCGGAGTAACGTGTATGCGCTTTGCTTCGTGTGCGTCAAGCAGGAGCGTACGATAGCTTGCGGGAACCTGTTGGAGTGTGGTTTCGCGTGTAGCTTCAAACTCCTGAAATTCTTTCAGATCGCGCTCAATGTCTGGGTTTGTGGCAAGGAGAACCGCCCGCTGCTGTGCAATCTGTATGATCTTGCTCAGCGTGATCAGGTAGCCTGCGCTCTCTTTCAGCTTGGCACATATGATTGCCACCTGCTCGTCATAGCGCCGGGATGTGTGCTGAGTGAGATCATGCTGTAGGTGTTCGATAGTCCCATGGAGAGCCACTAGCTTCTGCTGCAATGCCTCAAACTCAAGCCGAAGGCATTCCTGTTCGGTTTGGGCTTTCTGGAGCGCCTGTTCTCGTAACTGCTCCTCAGATGCGAAGGTCTCCGCAATAGCGATGAGATGATGTTGAAGGGTTGGTGTACTCATCATTGCTCGCCTTCTTCCGCTTTCTTCACGAATGAAACCGTCAACAGCGCCAGAAGAGTGCGATCAATATGTCCGTCCCGTAGCAGCGGGAGTTTTTCCATGAGGGCCAGTTGCCTGACACACTGATCGGCATCAATGCCTTGCTCCTTCGCAAAGGTGTCAATTGTAACCGGGCAGGGTTCAATCCGCCCATTGAGCGAAGGCTGTAGGGTTGGTTGTGCTTCGGTCTGGGCCAGGAATGGCGTGATGGTTCCGATCCAGCAGATATGGAGCCGATGGGCCGCCCGCGTTAGCGCGACGTATAGCAATCGGGCATGGAGTTTGTCCAGCGGATAGGTTTGGTCATCGGCGTCGGCAATAATGACGACATCGAACTCAAGACCTTTGGTGAGGTAGGAAGGGATGATCACCGGCATCGTGGGAAGGTGCGTACTCCGATCATCGAGGATCTGGAATTTTGTGAACCCGGCGGCGCGTAATTCAGCTCCCAACTTTCGGCATCCATCAGCCGTTTTGGTAATGCAGGCAATCGCCGTAGTTCCCTGGTGTAGCTCTTGTTGGATGGTGCTTGCCAGAAATGCGGCCCGCTTCTCTGCGTAATCAAATGAGTGCAAGGTAGGGTCAGGGCCCGGGCGCGGCAGTGATTTTGCCAGAAACTCAGTCGGCTCCCCAAGTCGTTCGAGCATTTTGCGGCCATAGTCAACAATGGCTTGGGTGGAGCGGTAACTTTGTTGGATGGACTCGCGATGAAGCACGCTACTTCCGACTGCTGCGGTAAACTCGTCCCAGGCTTGCACGCCTTGATGAGCATAGACTCCCTGCGCAAGATCACCGAGAATGCTCATCGAGGCACTCGGGTTGTACGCTCGTAGGACACGAAAGAGGATAGGCGGGAGATCTTGCGCTTCGTCCACAACAATATGATCATATGTGGTGTGGACACCATCAAGCCGAATTTTTAGATACGTCATGGCTGCGAGGTCGCAGAAGCTCAGTATCGGCTGCTCACCAGTGGCCTCGTATGCCAATATCTCGATTTCCCAATCATCAAAGAGTCCCTTTCCAAGCTGACGCAGCAAATCAGGTGAACGGAACAGGCTGATGTAGGTATCAGGAGCCGTGCGCGCCCGCCAGGATTTCGACAGGAATGTCTCTACTTGACGCTTCACGCTTTGCAAAATCGAGTCTCGCCCGGTGGTGTCGAGCCAATCGTGGGGCGTAAACGTGGTTGGACGATTCGAGCGAGAGCCGTGGTGCTGGCGAAAAGTACTTGACTGTGGGCGTGGGGGAAGCAACGCCGCAATCTGACGGCTGATATTTCCCAACATCAAATCAATGAGGTACTTGCTGATCTCATCTTTGCGCTTGTTGAAGGGCAGCGTGCGAAAGCGATCGAACAACGAGCGCATATCTTCAGGGGTCAACTTATATTTGAATGCGCCCTTAGTCGTGGTCTGCGGTACTTCCTGGTATGAGCTACAGGTCAACGGCCCATCTTTGGTGAGCGCAGCTTCACAGAGATGCTCGACATAGCGATCCAGTAGTTCGGCCATCTTGAGCGAGCCCTTGAGCTGATCACAGCGGTAGCGACGAACCTTCTCCGCAATCGCAATGTCCGGCGAGAGCAGGGATTCAAGTGAGCGATCCGGTGATACATAGGTGTAGGAGCGCCCGCTGATCGGCGTCGTCAGTAGACTGGCATCTTTGGCGGATCTGATCGTCACCTGCTCGATGCGGTCTATCATCCAGCGCTCGAAGGTGGCCTGAGGAATTCCTTGCTCGCCAAGCGATGGCAGAACCTCGGTGATATAGCCGAGGAAGATCGCGTTGGGTGCCAGGATGAGGAGCTTCTTGAGCGTCGTACGGTGATGATAGAGCAGGTAGGCCACGCGATGGAGCGCAATAGATGTCTTGCCACTACCAGGCGAGCCTTGAATGACCAGAGTCTGCTCACGCGGTAGGCGAATGATTCGGTACTGTTGATCTTGGATAGTGGCGACAATGTCGTGGAGCTTGCCGCTGCGGCTTTCTTTGAGCAGTTGGTTTAGCAGAGTGTCGGTGAAGGTGGTCGTCAGGATCGTATCGTTTTCGCCAACTACCAACTCGTCACGGATAGTCTGGAAGTCATCATCAATGATGACGAAGGTGCGCTTGAGCAACAGTTTGCCATCTTCATGATCAGTGCCAAGCTCAGAATAGATTCTTCCAGCAAGACTATCGGCCCAGTGGTAAATGTTTGTCTCCGGAATATGATCGGTGCCAATGTAGAAAACTTCGCATGCGGGCTTCCCGCGAGCCAGCCAATCAACGCGACCGAAAAAAGGCTTCCGTCGAACTTCCACCATCCACGCTCGTCGCTTCCTGTTCATCTGCTCCAGGACGAATCTTGACCAATCATTGGCGCCGTAGCCTTCGACGGACTCCTGTAGCTCTTCGCTGAGGTAGCCGACAATCTCATCGAGATGCGCTTTTTCTTCAACGTAGTCTTGATGTTCGCGCACATCCATAAAAGACTCCTTGTGCCGTGGGTGGTCTGGTGGATTGGAGAAGATCAGGCAGCAGGGTACGTCACAGCGTTTAACAGGGCGCCATCCGTGGCGTTGAGCAGAGTGAACGGGTGAGTGTGCGACCAAAAGATGGGTAGGGATACAAGTAACCACGGTTCATCCTCGGATGCGCCCGAGTATGCCCTCAGCCTGCCTCGCCTCATCGATCATTCCAAGGTGATTGCTCCACTGGAACGCATCTGTCGCGTAACCTTGTGCGGCGTGGTGATTGCCTCTCTGTTCCTCAAGCGAAGCAAGTCTTACTAGAGTTGTTGCGAGATCGCCTTTGCCTCCCATTTCGGCATAGTAGCCAAGGCATTGCCGATAGAATTGCTCGGCTTCGCTCAGATTGCCGAGTTGCTGAGCAATGAAGCCGAGGTTACTCAAAAGGCTTACTGCCAATTCTCTATTAAATACTAATTCATCTGCGTCAAGACGAAATGCGCTTTGGGCATTAAGAAAGTGTTCCCGTGCCGCAATCCAATTGCCCTGATCGCGGGCGACTTTGCCAATCTCGTACTCGATATCGGCATGAACATAGATAAACAGTATCTCGTCAACAAGAGGCACCAGTCGCTGGGCTTCCTGGCACTTCTC
>CAIXLU010000392.1 GCA_903920315.1 uncultured Oscillochloris sp. | reverse complement strand
TCGTCGTCAACGTCGCTTGTATGGCCTGGCTGACCTGTGCTATCGTGGTCATGGGGAGCCTCCTGATGATCGGCGGTGTTGTTCCGGTATCATCCCAGAAGGTTTCCCATTTGTCATTTTTTAAGCTTGATGCGCATGGGGTGTCCGCCGCTCTCCCCCCGCTTGCCCTCCAGTACGCCGACTTCGCGGTCTGGCAGCGAGCGTGGCTGGCCGAGGGGACGCGGGAGACGCATCTCGCGTGGTGGCGCGATCAGCTCACGGGCGCACCGGAGTTCCTCTCCCTGCCCACCGACCGCCCCCGCCCGCCGGTGCAGACCTTCCACGGGGCAAGTCACACCCTCACCCTCGCTCCCACCCTCAGCCAGGGGGTGCGGGCGCTCAGTCGCCAGCAGGGCGTGACCCTCTTCACCACCATCCTGGCCGCCTTCCAGGTTCTGCTGATGCGCGAGAGCGGTGAGTACGACCTCGTGGTGGGTGTGCCGGTCGCCAATCGCACCCGCGTTGAGCTAGAGCCGCTGATCGGCATGTTCGTCAACACCCTGGCCATCCGCAGTAAGCTCCAGGATGCGGAGGGAGACGCGATCAGCGTCGCCGCTCTGCTGGCCCAGGTCCAGCAGACGATGCTGGAGGCCCAGCGCTACCAGGACGTCCCCTTCGAGCAGGTGGTCGAGGCACTCCAGCCGACCCGCAGCCTGAGCCACACGCCGCTCTTCCAGGTGATGTGCAACCTGCTGTACGTGAGCGATGTGGGTCTGCACCTGCCCGATGTGAACATTGAGGTGATCGAGGCCGATTACCCCATCGCCAAGTTCGATCTGACCTTCACGGTGGGGGACGGTGGCGACGACGCAGTGCCACTGACGGCGGCGCTAGAGTACAACACGGATCTGTTTGACCCCGCGACCATTGCGCGCATGGCGGGCCACTTTGTGACTTTGCTGGCGGGAATGGTCGCCGACCCGACGGCGTCCGTGGCGACGCTGCCCATGCTGACGGAGGCGGAGCGGCACCAACTGGTGGTGGAATGGAACGATACGGCGGCGGACTGTCCCCAAGATCGCTGCATCCACGACCTCTTCGCGGAGCAGGTGGTGCGCACGCCCGATGCGGTGGCGGTGATCTTCGAGGAGCAGCAGCTTACCTACGCCGAATTGAACACCCGCGCTAACCAGCTTGCCCACCACCTGATCGGACTGGGGGTGGGGCCGGATGTCCTCGTGGGACTCTGCGTCGAACGGTCGCTAGAGATGGTCGTCGGTCTGCTCGGCATCCTCAAGGCCGGTGGGGCATATGTCCCCCTCGACCCGAGCTATCCCACCGAACGGGTGGCCTTCATGGTGGACGATTCTGCCGTACCGGTGCTGCTGACCCAGACCCATCTGCTCGCTACCCTGCCGCCGACCTCGGCCCACGTCGTCTGTCTGGATCGGGAAGAGTCGATAGTGGCGACGCAGCCGGAGACACTCCCCGCGAGCGGGGTGCAGCCGCATCATCTCGCCTATGTGATTTACACATCTGGGTCAACCGGCACGCCGAAGGGGGTGATGATCGTCCAGCGCGGCCTAACCAACTACCTCAATTGGGCGCTAACGGCCTATCCCGTTACCAATGGGTGCGGATCACCCGTTCAGTCCTCACTCAGCTTTGACGCCACGATTACCAGTCTGTGGACCCCGCTCCTGACAGGAAAAATGGTAGTGCTGGTTCCCAAACACGGGGAGTTAGAGGTGCTGAACGCCTTACTCCAGGCCGATAGCGCCTTCAGTTTGGTGAAGCTGACTCCCGCTCATCTCAAGGGGCTATATCTGTTGCTATCGGAGGGGGCGAATCCTCGCGGAACTCACGCCTTCATCGTTGGCGGTGAGGCATTGTTCGGTCGCGACGTGGCATGGTGGCGGCACGCTGCCCCACAAATCCGCATGATCAATGAGTATGGACCAACTGAGACGGTGGTCGGTTGCTGCGTCTACGAGGTGCCAACTCGTGCAGATTTCGACGCAGCCATCCCTATTGGCCGTCCGATTGCGAACACCCAGGTCTACGTCCTCGACCTCTCCCTCCAACCGATACCCATTGGGGTGGAGGGGGAACTCTACATCGGTGGTGCGGGTCTGGCCCGAGGCTACCTCAACCGGCCCGAACTGACCGCCGAGCGGTTCATCGTCAACCCCTTCGGGCCGGGACGTCTCTACCGCACCGGCGACCGCGCCTGCTGGCGGCATGATGGGAACCTGGAATATCTGGGTCGTCTGGATGACCAAGTCAAGCTGCGCGGATTCCGCATTGAGTTAGGTGAGATTGAGACCGTCCTCAGCAGCCACCCCGCCGTGCAGGCGTGCGTCGTCACCCTGCGCGAGGACTGCCCCGGCGACCCGCGCCTCGTCGCCTATATGGTGGCACACGAGCCGGACGCGGATCTGCGCGGCTTCCTCCAGGCTCGCCTACCTAACTACATGGTGCCCGGTGTTTTCGTATCTCTCGACACTCTGCCGCTGACCCCTAATGGCAAGGTAGACCGTAAGGCATTGCCCGCTCCTAACCAGCAGAGGCTAGGGGCCCCCTTTTCCTACCCACGCTCCCCTATCGAGCGGCAGTTGGTTCAGATCTGGGAAGAAATCCTGAGGGTCTATCCGGTTGGCATCGCTGACGATTTCTTTGTGCTAGGTGGTCACTCCCTCCTTGCCGTGCGCCTCCTGGCATGCGTAAACCATACCTTCGGCACCGCCCTCCCCTTGCGCACCCTTTTTACCCATCCCACCGTGGCCCAGATGTCCACCGTGCTTGACCCAGCTATGGCAACGGTTCTACACACGTCGGTGGTTGCCATCCAGCCCCGTGGCAGTCGTCCCGCGATCTTCTGCTGTCCCGGTGCGGGGGGCGCTGTCGTCTACTTCCACGCCCTGGCTCAGGCATTAGGCTTCGAACAGCCGGTGTATGGGCTAGAAGCTCGCGGGCTGGATGGCATCGCACCGCCCCATACCACCGTCGAATCCGCCGCCGCCTACCAGGTAGAAGCTCTGCTTCAACAGCAACCTACCGGCCCCTACATCCTGCTGGGACACTCTTTTGGCGGGCTCATGGCCTTTGCCATCGCGCAGGAGTTGCTGCGCACCGGTGCGGAGATCCGTGCCCTGATTATTCTGGATGGTCTGGCCCCAGAAACCCCCGCACAGTCACTCGATGAAGTGGAGGCAGTCCTGCTGTATGAGCAACTCTACCTGGAGTCGGTGGGTTCTACCCCGCGCCTGAGCGCGGCGCAACTCCAACCCCTCAGCACGGAACAACGCCTAGCCTTGCTCCACGAGTCCTTGATGACCGCCGACCTGCTCCCCCAGAACGCCAACCTCGACCAGACTCGCGGCATCATCGCGGTAGCAGTCACCAATCATTCCACCACCTACCATCCCGCCACGTTTCACCCCTTGCCCATCCACCTCATCCTCGCTGCTGACGAACCGGAGGTCTTGCAGCACGCCCTGATTGATGGCTGGTCGCGCTATGGAGAGGTTCACATCGCCCGCACGCCCGGTACGCACACGAATATCATGTACGCGCCCCAGGTAGAGCATCTCGCCCAGACTATTGCTACGCTGATGCAGGAGCCGACGCCCGAGACCAGACCATAGAAACCCATGTGACGTCGCTCTCATGCGCCGAAGCACCCGATGATAGCATCTATGGAGTACGACCCATGTCCCCTCTCTTTGCAGGTGTACGGCGCACACTCCGCGATCTGTCTGGCCGTGCCGTGCTGCATCGCGTCATCCCCCTTTCCACCCAGCTCACGCGAGAGACGATGCATACGGAGATGATCCTGCCCGTCCCGACGGCACACCTTCAGACCGCCATCCAGCACGTGAAAGCTGCCTATCATGATGTGGTGACCGGTGTGGTGGCGCAGGTGAGGCCGGACGTGGGACGACATCCGCCGCTGCTGGTGACAGTCCTCATCAACCCAGCGATGGCACCCCCACGCCGTCGCCTACAAATCTATCGTGAACACCCACGATCTGCCCGTTCCACATTGGTGGCTGTACTCGCCGATAGTGAATCGCCCGCTGCACCGACCAACTCGCAGACACCCCTCCAGCACCTCGACGATTGGTATCAAACGCAGGTAGAACATTTTTTTACCCAGCTTATTCAACCCCACCAGCAGCAGCATCGCGACGCACTCGGCGAGGTGTTTGACATCCGGGCGCTCTCTCCCGATGTCAGGGGTTGGAATCGCCGAATCATCTATGCGGCAGCGGCCTGGGGCATGGCGGTATCCGGTATCGGGATGTTCCAGTTCGCCAGCCTGATCATCAATATCTACTTTAGCGGTGTGTTTATTCAGCAGGGTCTGCGCGATATGTGGCAGAAGCGCCAGCCGACCGAACTGGGCAAAGGTGCGCTTTTGGAGGTTCTGCTGATCGGCAGTGGCATGCTGGGGGTCGCGAGCGCGGCGTCGCTCCTCGGAGTCCTTATATGGAAGTTCACCCTCATGGCGCAGCAGCAGACCGAGCAGCAACTCCGTGATGTCTTCGGACAGCTCCCCGCCACCGTCGCGTACCTCCACGACGGGCAGATCCTCATCGTCCCCCGCGAGCAACTTCGGGCCGGGGATATCGTGGTGGTAGCCGCCGGGGAATCCGTGCCGGTTGACGGCGTGGTCATCGCGGGAACAGCCAGTGTTGATCAGCATGCCTTGACCGGAGAGGCCCAGCCCGTGGAGCGAGGTCCAGGCGACCACGTACTGGCCGCAACCCTCGTGTTGATGGGCGAGATCCACGTCCGCGCCGACCACCTCGCCAGCGAGACGCTTGTCGCGCAGATCACTACCATCCTCACAGCGACGAAGAGTTCGCACATGACATCTGTCTCGCGGGGAGAACGTATGGCTAATGCCACCGTCGTACCCAGCCTGTTAGCCGGGCTCGTCGCCCTGCCGCTGCGCGGACTGAGCAGCATGCTGGCGGTATGGATGATCCCTGTCGGCGGAATCTTGCGCACGACCGGGCCAATGACGATGCTCTCCTATCTGGATATGACGGCCCGAAGTAACATCCTTGTGAAAGACGGACGCTCACTGGAACTGCTGAACACCATTGACACGGTGATCTTCGATAAGACGGGCACACTTACCCATGAGCAGCCAACGGTTGATGCCATCTACACAACCGGCGATCTCGGGGAAGAGCGCATCCTGGCCCTGGCCGCTGCCGTGGAGGTACACCAAACACACCCGATTGCAACCGCCATCCGTGCGGCGGCGGATGCCCGGACGCTCCCGATTCCCACGGCGACCGCGACCCAGGTGCGCCTCGGGTACGGGGTGGGGGTTGAGATTGCCGGACAGCCGGTGCACCTCGGCAGTCAACGCTACATGGCGGAATGGGGCATCTCTTTTCCGGATGATTTGGTCGCCGTCGCGGCAGATCGGGCGATACAGGGCAAAACAACAATTTATCTGGCCGTTGCCGGAGTGATCCAAGGGGCGATTGGGCTGGCTCCCACGGTGCGTCCAGAGGTCCCTGCCCTGATCCGCGCCCTCCACGTTCGCGGGCTTCATCTGGTCATGCTCACCGGGGATCAGATCGCTCCCGCCGAGGCGCTGGCCGTGCAATTGGGGATCGACCAAGTCTTCGCCGAAGTGCTGCCCGCCCAAAAAGCGGAGGTGATCACCCAATTGCAGGATCAGGGTCGGCGAGTACTCTTTGTGGGGGACGGCATCAATGACAGCATCGCCCTCAAACAGGCAACGGTCTCGGTCTCGCTACTAGGGGCCACAACCATCGCAACCGACACGGCGCAGATTGTCCTGATGGACCGAGACCTGCGCCAAATGACGAACCTATTTGAACTGGGGCGGCGCTTCGATCACGACATGCAGGTTCAGTTCGGCTTGGCCGTGGTGCCGGAACTACTGAGTATCGGCGGGGTCTTTGTCTTCGGGCTGGGCATCGCGGGGGCATATGCGATTGGGTATGTGGTTATGCTATCCGCTTCCACCTATGCCTTCCGCACGATGTGGCGCCAGGAGCGGCTAGAGCCGCCGACTCGGGAGGCACCACGGGCATACGAGTAGATCCCACGAAGCGTTGTTCGGGTTGTCGTTCCCGTATCCCTGCGGCGTATCATCAGTACGAATGTATCACATGCAGCGTTATTCTGACACGATTTCTCCGGAATACCTGACACCCAGGGAGGGTATGCCCTCCCTAGACAGAACGGGACACGCTGATCTCGTGGTGGCTGATGACAGCGACGTTTATACATGTCCGACAAGGCCGATCTTTTCGGACGAGTCTCCTTATCGGACGAGTTATGGTCGGGTTATTGGGGCGAACTCGACCGATAACACGTGTGTTCTGGGAAAAACTGGAGAGAAAATCGACCTTTTCGGTCGAGTTCGCCCGTGCTGACGATCAACGGACTGCTGATCTGGCTGCACACGTCGCAGTCGCAGTGTTTGGCAACGATAAGGAGTGTAACTCATGCACCATCACACATCGCTGCGCATGCTACTCCCGATGATTTGCTCCAAGGTAGCCGCACTCGATCCTATCTCGTTCCGTGTGACTTTCTACCGGCCCTCACAGATCTCGATGAAGTCGGTTCTGGCTACAGGGACATGTTATAGTAGATCTGACAAATGAACCAATGAATCCACCGTAATCGAAGGGTCAGATTTATGAAAGCGACTGCCTTCATTCTAACGATCATGCTATGGTTAATCCAGATTGTTGCCAGTCCTGATCTGTCCAGTCGTGTAGCATATGCTGCACCTGCTACGTCAACCTACGTAGGAGCGATCATTTACACCGACACGACCTGGACAGCGACCGGGAGTCCCTATTATGTGATTGGGAACGTACAAGTGCCAAGCGGGGTGACGTTGACCATTGAGCCGGGGGTCACGGTTCGGTTTTTGGGTGCCTATGAACTACTGGTCAAGGGA
>CAIXLU010000391.1 GCA_903920315.1 uncultured Oscillochloris sp. | reverse complement strand
GCGGTGATGACCTACGCGGGCGACTTATTCAGTTGGTACGCCGGTTCGGTTGATGCGGATGTCTATTTCTGCCCCGAGCGCCAGGGCACCTATTTCGGCTCCTTCTACATGAAGGACGCGCCCGCTGTCGGTAATCCCGGCTACAGCATCGGGACGAACATTACCGCCGACATGGGCAAAGCCTTTGTTGCCGCCCTCACCCCGGCCCAGGCACCGCTGATTACGGGCCTGGTGGAGACTCAGCGCAGCGCGCTAACGAACATCGTAGACGTGCGCAAGCAGATCTCCATCGAACTCCGTAAGTTCATCGCCGGTGAGAGCGCCGACCAAGCCACGGTACTCGGCCTGATGGAGCAGTATGGCGCACTGGATGGCACGATCATCTACAACTTCGCAACCAACTTCGCCAAGGTTGGGCAGACCCTGACCGAAACGCAGAAAACCCAGTTGCTGGATCTGCGTCACCAGACCATCGGCGACTTCACGCCCAAGGCCGCATTCCTCTACGCGCAGCCGATTGACTTTCCCGACGTGCCGAGTACGGATTTCTTATTCAAATAACGACGCGAGGGGGATGGTGAGAGGAGGATTTTTACCCTCCTCTCACCATCTCTCTGTTGATCACC
The DNA here is from genome assembly GCA_903920315.1 of uncultured Oscillochloris sp. GTDB lineage: Bacteria > Chloroflexota > Chloroflexia > Chloroflexales > Chloroflexaceae > Oscillochloris. Next base: position 5,177 of record CAIXLU010000391.1, on the reverse strand, counting down.
CTCACATGATAATGAGGAGCCAATGAAACACCTACACCCCACCCTGATCCTTATCATCCTCACACTCACGGCCTGCGTCCCAGCCACCAGTGCCGTCCCATCGCCGATTCCCACGCCGCTGGCATCGGCGCAGGCGACTAATCAGCCCGCACCTACTTCCTCGGCGCAAATCTCGCCTGCGGCCACCGTAACACCCAAGGGCACCTATCCGCAGCGGACACCGACATCTAGCGATCCCAGCTTTATCGCCAGCCCGATCCTCGGGCGTCCCACCGATACATCAATCACCGTCAATGTCGTCCCCGCATCCGCGCTGACGATCTTCTATGAGTACGGCACGGTGTCGGGCGAGTATAGCGCCCAAACGGCCCCGCAGACCGCCGCAGTCGGGACGCCGCTCGAAACGCTGATTGACCAGCTTCAGCCGAATACGCGCTACTACTACCGCATCCGCTACGGTGATAAGGCGGGGCCGGAGTCTAGCTTCATGACACAGCGCGCCCCCGGTAGCACCTTCAGCTTCACCATTGATGCTGACCCACACAACCGTGACCCACGCTTCACTGGCGATCTCTACGCGACCACGCTGGCCAACGCCCTGGCTGATCGCCCTGATTTCCACATCAATCTGGGCGATACCTTCATGACCGAAAAGGCCAAGCCGCAGACCTATGCTGATGCTGAGGCCACCTTTACCGAAATGCGTCCGTACTTCAGCGTACTTGGTGCGGATGTGCCGCTGTTCCTGGTCAATGGCAACCACGAAGGCGAACTCGGCTGGCTCTTGGGCAGCAAGGACAACTCCCTGCCGATCTGGTCAACCCAGTTACGCCAGCGGTATTACCCCAATCCGACCCCGAACGGCTTCTATACCGGCAGCGCCACCCCCGACCTCGCCCTCGGTGGTGTCGCGATGGCTACTATGCCTGGACATGGGGTGACGCGCTGTTCATCGTACTCGACCCGTTCTGGTACACGACCACCAAGCCCAAACCAGAAAACCGCGACAACAACTGGAGTTGGACACTCGGCAGGGAGCAGTACGACTGGCTCGCATCCACCCTGGAAACCAGCAACGCCCAATACACATTTATCTTCACCCACCACCTGGTTGGCGGAGGTAGCGATGCACGCGGCGGCGTCGAGGAGGCGAGTTTCTACGAGTGGGGCGGGAACAACGCCGATGGGACATACGGATTCACGGCGCAGCGACCTGGCTGGGGCAAGCCCATTCACCAACTGCTCGTCGAACACCACGTCAGCGCGGTTTTTCATGGGCACGACCATGTTTTTGTGAAGCAAGATCTGGATGGGATTGTGTACCAGGAACTCCCGCAGCCGAGTATGGCCAATGACAACAACACCCGCATTGCCGCCGACTACGGCTACACCCACGGCGATGTCCTGGGCAGCTCCGGGCACCTGCGCGTCACCGTCACGCATGAACAGGTCACGGTTGCCTACGTTCGTGCGTATCTTCCAAAAGACACAACGCCTGATCGACAGAATGGGCAGGTAGACTATCAATACACCCTGTCCGCAACACGATAGCACGGAAGCGGTACATCAGTTACGGTTCGTTTTCATCGGGTGTTGTGCGGCGAAGCCGCATGGGTGTCTGATGTGGTAGAGTCTAGTGAGGCATCTAGTGATCCTGGGTGCTAGAACGCCCATCACAATTAGCAGAGGAGTGCAACATGCCATTCAGACGACGTATATCGGCGGTGCTGGCGGCGGTAATGCTCATCCTTGTCGGCTCCACGCCCACAACTAGGGCGGCAGTTCAGCCGATCTCAATTGCTGAATTTAGTTTCAGTCCAGCGACACTCACAATCACTGTCGGTGACAGCGTGACATGGACGAACAGCGATCCCCTCGCGCACACGGTCACAAGCGCCACCAATATCTGGAACTCCGGCCCTCTGAATCAGAGCGGTACCTTTCAACACACCTTCACACAGCCTGGTATCTTCTCCTATTTTTGTAGCATTCACCCCACAATGCACGGCACAATTTTGGTGGGTACACAAACCTACCTTCCTCTTGTGCAGACAAGGTAATTGCCGATGAGTTAATCACGACTAAGTAGATTTTTCTGTTAGACAAGGTTTCAGGTGCCAGGTTTCGGCGTGACAGGTCGCGGTGCGGGCGGGCAGAACCGTGTTTCCGGTACCCGTTGACGCGAAGGACTACCTATGCCCACATGTACCCTCGGCGACATCCACGTTTATTACGAGATCGCGGGAACCGGGCCGCCGATCCTGTTCATCCACGGCCTTGGCAGCAGCACCCGCGACTGGGAGTTTCAGGTGCCCGCGTTCGCCGAGCAGTTCCAGGTTATCTGCGCCGACCTGCGTGGGCACGGGCGCTCATCGAAGCCACGCGGGCGCTACCGCATCCCGCAGTTCGCTGACGATATGGCCGCACTGCTGCGGGCGCTGGACACCGCGCCCACACACGTCATCGGCCTCTCGCTGGGCGGGATGGTGGCCTTGGAGCTTGCATTGCGCTCCCCCGACCTGGTGCGCTCCCTGGTGATCATCAACAGCGGCCCGGAGGCACCGGCCCAGACGCTGCGCGAGCGGCTGGGTCTGGTCGGCGTCTACCTGCGGCGGGTCGTCACCGTGCGGCTGCGCGGGATGCGCGTGTTAGGCGAGTCGCTCGCCAGAGATCTCTTACCCGATCCAGGGCAGGCGGCGCTGCGGCGCACCTTCATCGAGCGCTGGGCCGAGAACGACCGGCGGGCCTACCTCGCCGCGCTGGGCGCGATTGGGGGTTGGAGCGCTCGGCAGCGCCTGCCCACGCTGCACTGCCCAACCTTGGTGGTCAGCGCAGATACGGACTACACGCCGGTGACCTACAAGGCGGCCTACTGTGCGGCCATCCCCCAGGGTGAACTGGCCGTGATCGCCGGGTCACGGCACCTGACGCCAATTGACCGACCGGCTGAACTGAACATGACGATTCTCCGTTTCCTGAGGGAGCGTGGTGGGGAGGGCACCGCGTAGCGTGCTGCATGAGGGGACGCACGTTGCATCGCTCGGGACTGCCTGCTATAGTGGCGACAGCCGGTCGCGCCTTGCGACCCTATGTCATAGCACTATCTCGGATTGCCTATGCGTCCCCTTCGCAATCACCGAATGTCTACGCGCTGCATTCGCAGGAGCATATGGCAAGCACTACCGTCCCCAAGCGGCGTCGCCGCATCCGATGGCAGACAATCGCCCTGATCAGCGTCCTGATCCTGATCACCCTTTGTGTCGCGGGAGTCTTCATCGCCCGCAGAATCCTCGTCGGTACCACCGACGGCACCGCCGGCGTCATTACACAGGTCGTGACTGTTGAACAGGGCGACCTCACCGAGACGGTGCAGGTCAACGGGATCCTAGAACCACGCGACCGGGCCAGTGTCACCTTCACCTCCGGCGTCCGCGTCCGCGAGTTGCTGGTACACGAGGGCGACGTGGTGAGCGCGGGGCAGGTTCTGGCCCGATTGGATACCCGCGACCGAGAGCTGAAAGTGGCCAGCGCCATCGCCGGACTCGATGAGGCCCAGCGCGCACTCGACAAACTCCAGGACGGCCCTACCAAGGTCGCGCTGGCACAGGCCGCCGCCGCCGTCGCGAGCGCACGCGCCGATATTGCCGCCGCCGACAGTGAGGTGCGCCCTGTTGATGTCGCCATCGCCCGCACCCGCCGCGACGATACTCGCCAGCGCCTGACCGACCTCCAGGCCGGACTCGCCCCCGACGACCTGAAGGCTGCGGAGAAGCAGATGCTTGCCGCCCAAGATACCCTGCGCCAGAGCCAAGATGCTATGGAACACACTCGCGACAGCGCATCCCAGGCCAAAACCAGCGCCCAGCAAAACCTTGAACGTAGCGTTAAGGATCTTGTCCACACCCAGCGCGCCTATAGCGACGCCTACTGGGACTGGGACTATGTCCAGCGCACGGGCCGCGACCCCCGCAACACCGTGACCGACCCCAACACCGGCGCGGCGACCCACACGAAGCTGGATGACTACCAGATCGAGCTGTTCAAGCGCACCTTCGAGGATGCCACCGATGCCCTCACGGTTGCCGAGAAGGGAATCCAGAACCTCCGGGACGCCTACGATCAGGCATGCAAGGACGAGATAAGCCAGGTGGCCGCTGCCCAACGCCAGGTGGATGCAACCGGGCGCGATATTGAGGATGCTCAGCGCACCCTCAACATCGCCCGCACCAAGGGAGTGGCTGCCGCCATCCTCGACGCGCAAAAGAACCTCGCGGATGCCGAGAAGGTATATACGGATCTGGTCAACAACCCACAGCGCCCGGCCCAGCGCGCCGCCCGCGAGGCCGCGCTATTGGAGGCAATCGCCAATGAGGAGAAGCTCAAGGCTGGCCCCGATCCGGTGGATCTTTCGCGGGCCCGCACCGCTCTGGAGCGCGCCCGCGCCGATGTCGCAACTGCCGAAGCCGACCTCAACGATGCTGAACTGCGCGCCCCGATCACTGGTACCGTGGTTGATAGTACCCTGAAGGCCGGCACCCTCACCGGCAGTAGCGACGCGATTAGTATCGCCGACATGAGCGGATTTCTGATTCGAGGCCAAGTTACCGAGCAGAACGTGGCTTTGCTCAGCGTTGGCCAAGCCGTGCAGGTGAGCGTTGACGCCGTGCCCGATGGCACATTTCGTGGCAAATTGACGAGGGTCAGTGAGTTGCCCGATAACCAGGGCCAGTCCGACCCGAATGCCGCCCCCGGTAGCTCTGGCAGTGCGTTCGGTGGCGTCTACCCCATCGAGATTACTTTTAGCGCCGATGATAAACGCTTGCGCGTGGGCATGGCTACCACCGCAACTATCGAGATCTTATCAATCCCACATACCCTGATCATTCCGCTCCAAGCCGTTGAGGATGGCCCGGACGGCCCCAGCGTGCGCCGTACCACCGGGGTCGCCGGATCTGATGGACAGCCCACCGGCGATCTTGTCCCCGTCACGCTCGGCGCAACTAGCGGCGACCGTGTTCAGGTGCTTAGTGGCCTCGCCCCCGGCGACCAACTCATTCTGCCGCAGATCACCTTCGATACAGCGCCGGAGATGGCACCCTGACGTGAAAATAGCCGGGTGTCGGGTAGGGGCGCGTCGCGACGCGCCCCTACGATCCGTTTTCATCGGGTGTTGTGCG
>CAIXLU010000390.1 GCA_903920315.1 uncultured Oscillochloris sp. | reverse complement strand
TTCCTGCCTCCCGCCTCCTGCCTCCTGCCTCCCTACGAACGTCCGAAACCCTGTACGAGATATGCTGAATCACCTCCATGACCAACGCCGAGCGCAGCGCGCTGGCGTTACCGGTTGGCGCGGCGACTGCCCTTGCCCGGTTCGCTCTCCACCGTGACGCTGCCGCCGTGTAGTTCGGCCAGGCGGCGCACCAGCGCCAGCCCCAGCCCGGTACCCTCGTGCTGACGGTTCAGGCGGGAGTCGAGCTGAACGAAGGGCTGGAAAAGCTGGGCGAGACCCTCCCGCGCAATGCCGATGCCGCTGTTTTGCACGACGAAGTGGACTGCGCCCGCCTCGTCGTCAACGGTGACGTCCAGGCTGACCCGACTGCCCGACTCGGTGAACTTGACCGCGTTGGTGAGTAGGTTCACCAGGATTTGCTTGAGTCGCTTCGGATCAACCTTCACCGTCGCCATTTGGTCGTTCAGCCGGAAGGCCAGTTTGAGCTGCTTCTTGAGCGCCTGCTCCTTCACAAAGATCATGCTGGCCTCGCATATCTCAGAGATCGTGACGATCTCGCGTCGCAGATCCATGCGACCGGCCTCTACCTTGGATAGGGCCAGAAACTCATCCTTGGCCCGCACCGCTCGCGCCAGTTCCATGTTGGTGCGGCTGAGATCGACCGTGCGCTCGTCAACCCGGCGCGCCAGAGAGTTGCGCTCCTTGATGAGATCATCCTCCGCCTGCTGGCGCTCAAACCAGAGGCCGAGCGAGTGCGTGATGCCGTCGAGCAGGTTCTGCTCCTCTGGGATGATGAAGGGGCTGTCGTCGGTGTAGGCGACGGACAGATGCCCACGGATCGCACCGCCAACCAAAATGGGTGCCGACAGCCCGCGCAGCAGGGGCGCTTCGTCGGACACCGAGCGGTAGCACTGTCCGTCTAGCTCAAGGGCCGTGACCGCCTTCTCAGGGAATTGCATCGCCGGTACCAGATAGGCCACAACCTGCCGACAGATCTCATCCTGGGGCGGGGCCGTCTCCAACATGCGCTGCACCTGGCGCAGGCAGGTCAGTTCCTTGAGCCGTTCCTTCAGGTCGTGTTCCATCTAGGTTTGTAAAGCGTTATCCTGCCTACTTCGCATCCAGAACCTCGTTGACGCTCACGCTAAAGCCATTCAGAAGCTTTGACATGGCGTGTTCTCCACGTTTAAAAACACCGTATTCGGTGTAGACAGCGCCCTCAAGAACGAGTACCGTAATCGTAGCCGTCAGGGGGTTTACAATCCAATACTCAGATATCCCAACCTCTGCGTAGTCTAGCGGCTTTTCTTCCGTGTCTCGCTCAGGTTTATCTGGGCTGACGATCTCGACAACAAGGTCAGCACCCAGCCAGAACGCATCGCGCCGACGCGGGTCGTTCTCATCACGTAAGATCAGCAGATCAGGCTCGCGATACTTTCCCACCCGCACTTGCAAGCGTAATGGTGCGTAGAGGACGGTTCCCCCAAGCCGTTGGATGAAAGCGAAGAAAGCGAAAAAGAGGAGCCGTGAGATGACCTGGTGCTTATCGGTAGGCATCGGCAGAACCTCGATGTAGCCATCAGTGTACTCCAGGAACCGGTTGGTCTGGTTGCTCAGCAGCAGGTACTGTTCCTCCGTCCAGTGCCCCTGGAGCGAGTCAAGGCTCAGCACGAGTTCGTCCCCCTCCTCCCAACTCAACCGTAGGTTCACCTGGCGTGTATCAACTGCCATAATCTGTGCCCTCCCAGCGTGGCTGTTGCTATGAACAGTATAGCCGGAGCGTCTCTGCGATGCAACGCTGTCACCCTTTACGCAGGGCGTTCAGTCGGTAAAATACTTTACATTCCACAGCCTAGCGACCCATGTGGCGCGATGGTGGTTTTGTCTAAACCTGCTGTTTGCGCTTAACCCGTAGCCGTGCTAGAATCACCTTATGGAACCGCAGACGCCCGAACCAACACCAGAGCAGACTACCGCAAAGGATCGTGTGTCACGCATCCCTGGTTTTGATGCGGAGGCGACACCTTTGCTCAGCATTGGGATCGGGCTGACGGGCATCGTCCTCGGCCTGCGTCCACGATTCGCGCCCCTGCCCCTCGCCCTCACCGCCCTTACCGCAGCCCTCTATCGCGACCCTGATCGGGTGACGCCGCTTGAGCCAAACGGGCTCTTTGCCGCCGCCGATGGTGCCATCCTGCTGATTGACGAAGTCTATGACCATCGCTTTATGCATACCGACTGCATGCGAATTGTCACGGCGGTGTCACCTCTGGATGTGCCGGTCTGTCGCAGTCCTGCCAATGGCACGGTGCGCTATGTCGCCCACGTGTCCGGTGAGTATCGCTCCGCGAACGACCCGCAGGCTGCCGAGCGCAATGAGCGGGTCTACGTTGGTATTGATACGGCGTGGGGTCCGATTTTGGTTATTCAGATCGCGAGCCCGATTGGTCGGAGGATCGTCTGCAAGGCTCAGGTCGGCGATGTTGTTGAGGCCGGTACTCGCCTCGGCACGGTACGTCTCGGCTGTCGTACCGACCTACTCATTCAGCGCGACGCCGCCCATTTACTGATCAGCACGGGTCAGCACCTTGTCGCCGGGGTGTCTCGTATCGGTGCAGTAATGCCACCATCGTAGAGGTGCGCTCGATGCGACCTGTTGGCCCAGGTGCAGCCTACGACCTGCTCTTTGATGAGAGTGCCCCCATCGGCCCCGGACTGCCTGCTCCCGCCCGTACACTCTATGCCGGCGACTGGTGTCTTCCCCCCGCCCCCGCCCAGCGTCCCTACGTCTTCACTAACTTTGTGGCCTCGCACGATGGCCGGATCTCCTTCGATGAGCCCGGTCGCTCCGGTGGCGGCGACGTAAGCCGCCATAGCCGTCACGATACCTGGCTCATGGCTCTGATCCGCGCCCGCGCCGATGCGATTATCACCGGGGCGGGTACTCTGCGCGTGGCTCGCCACCATCTTTGGACACCAGATCAGGTCTTCCCCGCTGATGCGACATTCTTTAGCGAACTGCGCACCGCCGAGGGCCGAACGCCTGCCCCACTGCTGATTGTGGCTAGCGCCAGCGGCGATCTGCCAGCCGACGCCTATGCCCTGCGTGGCGATCTGCCAACCTTGATTGCTACCACCGCCGCAGGTGCCGCCCGCGCCCGCGCCTGCCTCGGCGACCGTCCCGGCCTCGCCTACCATATCTCGCCAGACGAATCGGTCAATCTGCCGGTGCTGCTGGCCGACCTGCGGGCCAACTACGGCGTGCGCAGTCTGCTCAGTGAGGGCGGCGCACGGATCTACGGCGCGCTGATTGCCGCCCGCCTGATTGACGAGACTTTCCTCACCATCAGCCCCATCGTGATCGGCAGCACCCCCGGTCGTCCGCCGCGCCCCAGCCTAGTTGAGGGTGTCGGATTTCACCCCGACAACCCGCCACGCCTACGGCTGATCAGCCTGCGCCGCGCTGGCGATTATCTCTTCCAGCGATCGGCATTCGTATAATTTCAGGCAGCGGACAAGGTTTCAGGTGTCAGGTGTCAGGTTTTAGACATGGTTCATACTTTACAGTTTACGACGTTTGTAGTGGGAGCTTCAGCCGCACAGGCGCTGAAGCTCCCACTACGAAACGTCGTAAACTTGACACCTAGTACCTGACACCTGGCACCTGACACCTGGC
>CAIXLU010000389.1 GCA_903920315.1 uncultured Oscillochloris sp. | reverse complement strand
GTGGATTGCAGATTGCAGATTGTGGATTGTGGATTGTGGATTGTGGATTGTGGATTGTGGATTGTGGATTGTGGATTGTGGATTGTAGATCGTAATCTGCAATCTGCAATCTGCAATCTGCAATCATTCAGTATCCGGCTGATTTATCAACGATATTCAACAGCGGTTGGCTAGTGCGGAAGCGGGCAAGGTTTTCGATAAAGAGGGCGACCTGACGCTCGTGCATGCGCGACGAGTTGGACGTGGCGTGCGGCGTAATGGTGATGTTGGGCAAGGACCAGAGCGGACTTTCGGCGGGCAGTGGCTCCTGCTCGAAGGTATCGAGTGCCACCCCGCCGATCTGATCGTTGCGCAGAGCGGCGATCATGGCCGGATCATCAATCACCTCGCCACGGGCGATATTGATCAGGTAGGCCGTCGGCTTCATGGCCGCAAACGCCGCCGAGTCGATCATGCCGCGAGTCTCAGCGGTGAGGGGCGCGGCAACAACAATGTAATCAGCTTCGGGCAGCAGATCACGCCAGCCGTCGCTACCAACCACCCTGGCGACGCCGGGCATCAGATGAGGCGTGCGTCGGCTGCCGTAGATTCGCATACCGAAGGCGGCGGCCCGCTTAACAATAGCCTGACCGATCCCGCCGATGCCGATAATGAGCAAGGTAGAATCGTACAACTCATGCAGACTCAATCCCTCAAGCCAGTGCGCCTCGGCCTGGGCGGCGCGGTAGGCGCTCATCTGCTTAGCGTGGGACAGCATAAATCCGAACACAAATTCGGCAATGGGGATAGCGTGGAGACCCGCAGCGTTAGTTAGGGTGAGATCACGAGCGATCAATGTCGGGGTGAGCAAATGGTCGACTCCTGCGCTGGGTGTGTGCATCCAGCGTAGGAGAGGAGCAGCGGCAAGGACATCATCCAGCGCAGGTTCGGCCATCCACCAGCGAAAGTAGGCGACTGCGTCTGACGGATCGCCCGCGAAGTCGCCCGTAAGACTCACCCAAACGGCATCAACCTCAGTGGGCAGGTGTGGCGCAAGAGACTCACGGATCTGGACTGGGACAAGAATCTTCATAGAGACATATGTGGTGGTTCGGGCGCATCGTGATGCGCCCATTCTAGCTCACGCACTCGCCAGGATTCAGGGCGATCACCTCGGTGGTGACACCAAACTCTTGACATGCTGCGACAAGGGCGGCGGGTGTACCGCTGAGGATCGGGAAGGTGCCGTAGTGTCCGGGAATAGCGTAGGCCGCGCCGATCAGCTTGAGGGCGTAGGCCGCCTGACGCGGATCCATCGTAAAGTGGTCGCCAATCGGCAAAATGACCAGATCTGGCTTATACAGATCACGGATGATCTGCATATCCATCGTCACGCTGGTGTCGCCGGTGTGGTAGATCGTGAATCCATTGCTCATGCGGATCAGAAAGCCGCATGCGGTGCCCAGGCCAATCGTCTGCCCACCCTCGTGGATTGAGCTAGAGTGATGGGCATTCGTCATCGTGACCTTCATATCGGCCACGCTTACCGTGCCGCCCTTGTTGAAACCGAGCAACTGCGTGCCCGGCACACCTTTGCCCTCCAGATAAGGCAGCAAGTCGTACTGACAGATCACCGTCGCCCCGGTTTCCTGCGCAAGCGGCACCAGATCAGCGCTATGATCGCCATGGCCGTGGGTGAGCAGGATAGCGGCGAGGTTCTGGCGCAGTCTGGGCTTGAGATCCGCAGGGCAAGCGGGGTTGCCATCAATCCAGGCGTCAATCAGCACACCCCGGCCTTCAGGGGTGGCGAGGTGGAAGGTACCGTGGCCGGCCCAGGTGATCGTCGTATCCTTGCCAATCGTCGTCATAGCCTTGCCTCCTTCTCACTGCCGAAGAACCCCACGGCGCTCCAGTATAGCATAAGCTTGCTGAGGTGAAAATAGCCGATAGCCGATAACCGATAGTCGGGCCGCGCATGGACATCTGAAAGACGGATGGGACGTGTCACGCCACCGCTTCGGCGTGTTCTTCGGCATGCGTCACGTGGGCCAGAGCATCAATCTCAACGCGATCCGTCAGCACGCGGGTGAGTCGCCCGTCCTCCATCTGGAGGACACGGTCGGCGTAGGTACACATGCGCAAGTCGTGAGAAACCATGACCCCGGCGCGGCCCTGCTCGTGGATCAGTTTGGCCAGGGTACTGACAACCTGGTGGGCACGCCCGGTGTCGAGGCTGGCGGTGGGTTCGTCGGCCAGAACAATGCTCGGCTCGTGGACGAGGGCGCGGGCGATGGCGACGCGCTGCTGCTGTCCGCCAGAGAGTTGCGAGGGAAGATTCTTCAGTCGGTCGCCCAAATCCAGACGCCGCAGCAGATCAATTGTGCGGGCACGCCCCTTCTTGTCGAGGGTGCCGTTCAGACGCAGCATCAGTTCGACATTCTCCTGGACGGTGAGATAGGGTACAAGGTTGTTGGCCTGAAAGGTGAAGCCGATGCTGGTCATCCGAAACGCGGCCAGCTTCGCCTTCCCCATCGTGCGAAGGCTATTCCCGTTAATCAGAATCTCGCCCACGTCGGGCTGTAGCAGACCAGCTAGCAGGGCCAGCATGGTGGTCTTACCCGATCCGCTCGGCCCAACCAGAGCCACAAACTCACCCTCGCCCACGTGGAGCGAAAGATTATCAACGGCGCGGATCTCAGCACCGTTCATCTCATAAATTTTACTGACTGCCCTGGCCTCAAGGGTACTCATTAGGTTGTTCTCTCATTCGTTCGTTTTTTTGGTGTGCGTTGGCAGCAAAACCGCCAACGCGCACCAAAAAACGAAATCTAGGCGCTCAGGCCCAGGGCACGCAACGGCTCGATCTTCAGGATGGTGCGTGCGGCGACAAGGCATGAGATCGGGCCGGAAACGAGGAGCGATAGGAGGGTGATGGTAATCTTTGAGCCACTAAAAACAATCGGGACGCTCGCCGGCATTGCCTGTGCCATACCCCACATTGCGGCGGCCCCAACACCTAGCCCCACCAGAAGTGTCACCATGACCTGGATCAGCAGGGTGATGATCACCATGCCGCTCGATGCCCCGATTGCCTCAAGCATACCGATCTGGGCTACCTTCTGAAGCGTCTGGATCTGGAAGAAACTGCCGACAATCAACACGACGATCATCAGCATAAAACCCTGCTGCATGCTGATCGTTGACATCATATCATTGTAGCCCTGAGTGGTCTGGTAGGCTGTTATGGGGTCAGTAACCTCGACCTGGCTCACGGTGGCGGTGATCTGCGCAGCGACATCGAGGGGGACGGCATTGCGGTTAAGCTGAACGGCAGCAATATTGAAGATCAGATCATCCCCGCCGCCGCCGGGGGTGGCCTGAGGTTTGATCTGATCCCAGCGCCGCAGAGGCACAAAGATGCTGGGGATGAAGTTTACCTTGCGCCCCTCGGCGTACCCGACGACGCGCAGGTCGTAGTGCTTCTCCTCCATGCCCTGCACCACCTTGACGGTGATGGTTGCGCCAAGCGGGATGTCTAGCCGCTCGGAGACATGGCGGTCAATCACGGTCTCGGCGGCGCGGCTATCGTTTAGCTCGTCGCCGGCGAAGGTCGCGGGCGAGCCTGGTTGCCGGGGTTCGACACCGAGCATGGAGACATCCAGGCCGCTGCTCTCCACGCCATCAACCGCAATGATTGACGCTGTGCTTACGCCAACCGGACCGACCGCCGCTACGCCGGGGACGCGCCGGATCTGGCTGAGTCGGGCGCGTCCCAGGCGACTTGCCGGCAACTGAAAGTCAACATCTTGCTGATAGACGAGCAGTTCCGTGCCCATGCGCTCAAAGAGTTCACTGGCACCCTGGGCCAAACCGTCGCCAAGGGCGGAGGTGAAGAGGACAAGCAGCGTGATCAGCGCGACGATTAGGAAGACCGAGATGAAGCGGCGCTTGTTGCGCACCATCTCCTTGGTCGCAAGGTAGAGCGATAGCATACGGGAAACTCCTACGGGCGAGCGTTGGTTGTGATACGCCACACACGTATAGTCAGAACTGACTATTCACGTACGGATTATACAGAACCGCTTCGTAACTGTCAAGCATCACCCCGTCATCGGCAGCCGATCCTCAAGTTCGCGCATTGCCGCCACCAGTTGATCCTGGCGAATGGCTGCGGTCATATCGCCACGGGTGCGCTCCAATACGGCGCGTAGAGCGTCGGTTGTACGCCGCAGGCCGCCGGTCACGGCATCGGGGAAATCCACCGTCACCAGTTCACTGTAGACATCGTCAATCACCTGTAGCAGGGCTTCGCCACGGGCCGTCTCACCACGGCGCAGGCCATCGAGGATCGCCCGGCGCAGTTCACTGGCCGCCTCAGCGAGACCGTTCAGGTAAGCGGCTGGCTCCACGCCGATCTCCTCAGCGGAAGGTGGCTCGCGCCCAGCCAGGAACGCCAGCACGACATGGGCCTCGACCAACTCCTTGAGCGCATCCTGGCTATAGCCCGCGAAACGGATCTCTGGACTATTGGCGGTAGCTGCACGCAGTTTGGTCGCCAGAGCGGATGCCTCGCCCAGCAACCGCTCGGCCTCGGCAAACTCGGCCCGGTGGGCGGCACGGATGCTGTTCGCGCAACTGCGGATCAGCCCCCGCGAGACACCGATGGCTTGCTCGCGTGCAGTGTGGCTCGACTCGATCTGACTAACACAGGCGGCTACGAGATCTCCGATGCTCATGAATGCTCCTTAAGCAGATTTTAGATTGCAGATTTTAGATTGCAGATTTGTCGCAACAAGACACGGTGCATGTGTCCAAACTGTCAAGCCAGTGCGAATTTTCGGAACCCTGTACTAGTTTGGATACGTATCCTGAGGCATCACCCTATTACGCCCCGCCGCCTTAGCCGCGTACAGAGCCAGATCCGCCCGCTGGAGTAGATGCTCTAGCGTTTCGATACCATCGTAGCAACTCACGCCAAAGCTCGCCGTCGCTCGCACATCCCACGACATGGGCAACTCGGCTATCGTCCCACGCAGCCGCTCGGCCACCATCAGCGCATCGGCAAAGAGCGTTTCCGGCAGTACCACCACAAATTCCTCCCCACCCCAGCGGATGAGCGTGTCCGACACACGCATCACCGACGTCAGGTGTTCGGCCAACGCTTGGAGTACCATGTCGCCAACCTCATGTCCATAGGTATCGTTGATCTGCTTGAAATGATCAATGTCCCAGAGGCACACACACAACGGATGCCTGCCGCGCCGCGACAGGGCGATCTGGCTCTGGAGTACTTGATAGCCCATGCGCCGGTTCGGTAGCCCCGTGAGTACGTCGTTAAAGGCCATCTGCTCCAGCAGTTCGTATTCAACTTGGAGCCGCTGCATGTGGTCGCGGTAGCGTGCAATTACAAACAGAAAGCAGAGCAACGCACCTGCCATCACGTAGATCTGGATCACCATGATGCCGCTGCCGTCATCCTGGCCATGGGCATCAGCCACAAGAACCCGGCCTGCCGCCACGGCGAAGGAGAAGATGTAGAACCCCAGCGCCATCAGGATACCGCGTCGCCCGCTGTAGAGGTGGATGGCCAGCGTGCAGATCACCAGGATAAACCAAATATCGTCGCCGATTGTCTCGCGAAGGAGTATCGGTAAGCCTTGCCCGAACAGCGGTGGCAGTACGCTATTGAAGCAGATCGACTCGAAGGCGAAGAACCACAGCACTATCCGCTCGACCGCATCGAGCAGCAGCCATCCCCGTCTGAGCGCCCAGATCACCCAGCAGCTAAAACCTGCCAGGGCGCAATGGTTTATTGCAAAGACGGCGCGAGATAGATAGCTCGGGTTGCTGTCAGTTAGGAGGGTAAACTGCGCGTATAACACCAGCAGCATGCCCAGCGAACCCGACATGCGGTAGGCAAGCTGTCGCTGTGCATCAAAGCGAACCCTATCTTGTTTAATACGCTCGACCATAGGAGCAATGATATGTGATTGATGTGGATGAGACACACCCTAGCATAACACCCCTCGACCACCACATTTTCACCAAAGCGGGCGGCGATCACGGAATGTTGCACCTCATTGGGGAAAGAAGAAGGTTGCCAGCTTTATCGCTGGCAACCTTCTTCTCTTTACCCAATGAGGTGTGAGGAAGTGGGTAGTAACCCTACAAAGGGGCGATCATCGCCCGCAATTGCTGGTTGCGGCTCAGCCGACCCAGCACATTCCGCTTCACATTATAGACATCGTTCACGCTGCTGAACAGATCGCTACGCTTCGCATAGATCGCCCGTGGCGTCAGGCTGAGGACAAAGGAGCAGTAGACCACCACGCGCTCTATCTCGCTATGGAGTTGGTCGTTGATAAAGCACCAGAACTCCTCGCGATCTACCCGGCTCACCGCCTCTTCGTCGGGCGAGTAGTGCGGAGTGTGGCCCGACGTGATCGTCTCCTCAGGCAGCATCTCCGACCAGGACTGCGCACGGACGCTATCAATGACCACGCTGGTGGAACAGAGCTGAAGATACTGGAGGAGCGAGGCGAGGTTTGGGAAGGCGCTGAATCGCTCGGGGGTGAGGGCACGCCAGAATTTGGTGAAGGCACCGACAACAAAATACTCGCTGCTCTCGCCGCTGCTGGTGAAGGCACCGCTACGCCTGATCCAGCCCTCAACAAGGCCGCTATAGTGCAGGTAGAGCTGCTCCCACGCCAATTCATCGCGCTCGACAAGGGCGCGTCGGAAAAGATCGTAGCTATAGCGTGTATCGTGCTGCTGCCCTCGGTAGAATCGCTCGCTCTCGGTGGAGCATCGCTGCACGAGAGTTGCCAGATCCATCTCACAGGGAATGTCATCATTGATGGACACTCCTATCTCGCATCCACTAGGGCGAGGCCGCGCCATCGCACGATTCGCTGTCCCCAGGGCGGGTCGGGTGGACGCTTCGATAGACTGGGTGATCATGGCCTCCTCAATTCTTTAGGCAGTTTGCCAGAATGTGCCAGTAGCGCATCGTGGCATAAGCGATTTATGTTATGTGTCAACGTTGGGAATAGGGGGCGTTCTCGCCCTCACCACACGTTGTCTCTACGCTGATTGTAGACAATGCGGTTGGGGCTGAGAAGATCAGGAGATGAGCAACGGATGACAGATGTTACTATCGCCTGTCGTACATTTCAAGACATGAGGAAACCATCTTTTTGGAACCAATCTCCTCACATTGACGCCCGGACGAGATCGGGTAAGATAGGCGCATGGATCATAACTTTTTTGTCTACCAGCGCCGTGCGCTGCGCCCCCTGCTGCGATGGGGGATGGGCAGCAGCGTGATTGGTGCCGCGCTCACCTTGCTGCCGAATGACTACTGGCGTCAGTTTGGCACGCAGGCAGTCACATGGGGCGTGGTTGACGCTACTCTGGCTATCGCCGGACAGCGTGCGGCTCTGGTGAAGGCCGAGCATAGCTTTGCTGGCGACCTGACTGATTCGCAGGAACACATTGCGGCGGAGCAGTTCCATCGCATTCTGTTGATCAACACTGGCCTGGATGTGGTCTATATCCTTGTTGGGCTGTTTACCGCCATCCGCTACGCCGATCTGCCCAGACGCCGTGGTCTCGGGCACGGCATCGCTATCCAGGGTCTGTTTTTGCTGATCTTCGATGGCCTGCTCACCCGCGATGTTCGCGTACGCTGGCTCTAGCTCCCCGCGTACCACGGAGGGAGGGTTGAGGAGGATGAAACCTTCCCCAACCCTCCTTCCCATGGCTGATAGCACTTTATGATCACACGCGATCTTTTCCCCTTGCTCCAGTGCCCCACCTGCCGCTCACGCGATCTGTATGTGGCCGATGATGGTCTGCACTGCGCATCCTGCACACATATCTACGCTTTTGCGGATGGCTACATTGACCTGATGCCCCGCGATACCACATACGGCTATGTCTCGAAGTATGTCAGCGACGAGGCTGAACTCGCGGAGGAGCTTGACTACCGCGATCTAGCTCCGCCCCTGCTCGCTGCCGGGGTGCGCGACCGTGCCCTGCGCCGTATGTTGCGCTGGCGACCCAGCGATGTGGCCCTGGATAACGGATGCGGCACGGCCAAACACGCGGTCTGGAACGCTCGCCACGTTGGCCTGATGGTTGGCTCTGATCCGGCGACGCTCTTTGCTGACGAAGCTGTGGCCACGGTGGCGCTGGCGAAGGCGGACTCGCGATCTCTGCCGTTCGCCGAGGATAGTTTCGATAAGGCGTTCTCGATTGACATCCTCGAACACTTCCCGATTGATGTGATTGATGACTATTTGGCGGAGACGGCCCGCGTGCTGCGGCCCGGCGGGCGGATGCTGGCCTTCTCTAACACCCGCGAGATGTCGCCCATCCAGCCAATCATCAACCTGAGCCGCCGCCTCGGGCGACTGTTTGTGCGCGCCGGAGTCTATGATTTCTCCCGCGAGGCTCGCCGTAAGTCCGACCATCTGAAGTCCCTGGAGACGTGGGAGGATGTGCTGGCAGCCTTCGATCGGGCGGGGCTGCGCCCGGTACGGGTCGTTTTCTGGAACAGCCTGTTCACCACCTTCGTGGAACATGTGCTGATGAAGCTGGGCGAGGCGGTGATGGGAAGGATGAAGGATGAAGGTGGAAGGATGAAGTCTGCCAACCCTAAATCTGATCACAATGACTCTGAGGTGCCTCATCCCTCATCCTTCACCCTTCATCCTTCATCCGACGGCATCGCCCGCGAGATTCGCGCTCGTCGGCGGATGCGCTCGCAACTGCGGCCCGGCAGCCCGGTCTACTACGCACTCATGGGCGTGACTCTGCTGATGGAGCTTGATCTCTGGCTCTTTGGCTGGATGCGCTGCGGTAGCTACTTTATTTTGGTTGAAAAACCACGCTCGCCGGGATAATATGACAATCCGACCACTCTATATCTCCCCTGTCGGTCGTGGCGGGGTTGACTTTGGTATCCAAAATATCACGCGCTCGGTGCGGGCAACTGGCCTACGCCCTGAGTTGCTGCGTTTACCTGAGGTCTACAACTTCGCACCCTTTCTCATCCCGCGCAGCCTGCCCGCTGGCTGGTGGCGTGGCTTTGATGTGGTACAGGGCCGCTCACGGGTGGCCTTCGCCTTCCGCGAGATGGGCCTGCCCGTGGTGACGACGGTTCATCACCTGACGACGGATCCCGACCTGCAGCCCTACAGCTCGCTGGCCCAGCGCATCTTCTACCGGCTGGTCGAATCGCGCTACGACGGTCTTTCGGTGGCTCGTGCCGATGCGGTGGTGTGCGTAAGCCGTTTCACCCAGCGCCAAGTTGAGCAGACCTATGGCCGCCGCGACAGCACGATCATCTTCGACGGGATTGATACCGAGGTGTTTGTGCCGACAGCGGGGATGGCTCGCCGCGACGACGGACTGCCGCCCTCAGACGCCCGCATCCGGCTGCTGTTTGTGGGCAATCGCACCCGGCGCAAGGGCTTCGACCTGCTGCCGCAGATTATGGATCGGCTGCCTACCGACTACACGCTCTTCTACACCGGGGGCTTTCAGGGCCAGGACGAGGGGCCGCCGCACCCGCGCATGGTGGCGATTGGCTCGCCAGATCGGGCCGGGCTGGTGGCAGCCTACCAGAGTTGCGACATCCTGCTGTTCCCCTCGCGCCTAGAGGGATTCGGGATCGCCCCGGCTGAGGCACTGGCCTGTGGTCGCCCGGTGGTGACGACCAATATCAGCGCTCTGCCAGAGGTGGTGGACGAGGGACAGAGCGGATTCCTGGTAGCTCGTAACGATGTGGTTGGCTACGCGGAGCGGGTGCAGACGCTGGGTGAGGATGCGGCGCTACGCCGACGTTTTGGTGAGTTTGGCCGCGAGAAGGTTGCGGCGAGCTTTGGTTACGATCAGCTAGGGAATGGCTTTGCCGCGCTTTATGCGCGGCTGCTGGGGAGAGAAATACAAGGGTAGCGCGGGCATTCTGCCTGCTGAGATCTTGGCGGGCAGGATGCCCGCGCTACCTTGTTAGGGCTACAGCTCGATCTCCAGCCCCTCGTAGGCAGCTTGGGTCGCAGGGAAGATCTTCTGGGCCTCGCACTCGATCTGTGCGATCTTCGCATCGTCGTAGCGCGGCTCATGGTGGAAGAGGATCAGCCGACGGGCGTTGGATAACTTCGCTACGGCGCAGGCCATCTCCGGGGTGCTGTGGCCCCAGCCCTGCTTGCTCGTATAGTCCTCGGCGGTGTACTGGGCATCGTGAATGATCAAGTCGGTGTCGCGAGCAAAGTGGACAAGGCGCTGATCGGTATCTATGTAGCCCTCGGTGTCGCTGGCAAAAACCAGCGAGCGGTTGCGCCACTCGATCCGGTAGATATAGGTACCAGTGCGCGGATGGGCATAACTTTTGTGGATGCGTATCCGTAGCGTGTCGGGGCCAGTGACGATCTGCTCGTGGTAGATGTTAAGAATGCGTGGCTCGCTGCTAGGATCATCAATCAGTACCGTCTCCGTCTCGCGCATGCTGCGCACCACCTTCAGCGAAGGC